>JBGPGW010000010.1:0-26677 GCA_041484095.1 Alphaproteobacteria bacterium
CACATCGACGTCTTCCCGGTCGATGAATCCGACACGCGCTGGACGCATGGGGCGTGGAGCGGTGCCATCGCCGACGGCAAGGTCTGGGGCCGCGGCTCCTGCGACATGAAATGCGGCACGACCGCCTCCATCATGACCTATTACTACCTGAGCAAGATCAGGGATCAGTGGAAGGGGACGCTCACCCTCACCTGCGTGTCGGATGAGGAGACGTTCGGGCCGATGGGCGCCCGCCATCTCATGGACAACGTGCCGGAGGTGCTGGGCGATTGTCTCCTGAACGGCGAGCCGTCGAGCCCCTACACCATCCGCTTCGGCGAGAAGGGGCCGTTCTGGGTCGAGTTCACCGTGCGCACGCGCGGCGGCCACGGCGCCTACACGCATACGAGCGACAGCGCCTCCAAGATCGCGACGCGCTTCGTCGGTGATCTCGAGGCGCTCACCGAGATCAAGGCCGATATGCCGGACAATGTCGGCCGCGCGCTCGCCGCCGCGACCAAGCAGATGGACCGCGCGATGGGCGAGGGGGCCGCGGCCATCGTGCCGAAGGTCACGCTCAACATCGGGGTCCTCAAGGGCGGGCTCAAGGTCAACATGATCCCCGACGTCGTGACGATCGAGGCCGACATCCGCCTGCCCGTCGGCGTGACCAAGGAACAGGTGGTGGCCGCGATCGAGACGATCATGAAGCGTCACCCGCAGGTCACGATGAAGGAGATCAACTTCAGCCCGCCATCCTGGTGCGATCCCTACAGCGAGATGGTCGAGCATCTCCAGGCCAACGCCAGTCACCTGCGGCGCGATCTCAAGCCCGTGCCGATCGTGAGTCTCGGCGGCACCGACGCGCGCCTGTGGCGGTACAAGAAGATTCCCGCCTATGTCTACGGCCCCCCGCCGACGGGCATGGGCTCCTACAACGAATATGTCGAGATCGACGACTTCATGCATGTCGTGCGCACGCATGTGTTGTCGGCCTATGACTACCTGACGCGGTCGTGAGGCCGGCAGCGTCGATCGCGGGCGCCGGGCGCCGATGAGCGAGCGGCCGAGGCCTCACTGGCAGGACATGACGACGGCCGAGGTCGCGCGCCTCGCGCCCGAGCGCGTCGTCGCCGTGCTTCCCATCGGTGCGATCGAGCAGCACGGGCCGCACCTGCCGCTATCGGTCGATGCCGACATCGCGGCCGGGATCCTCGCCCGCACATTGGCGCTCGTGCCCGCCGAGATTCCGGTCACGGCGCTGCCGCTTCTTTCCATCGGCACGAGCGAGGAGCATTCGGATTTCCCCGGCACGCTCTCGCTTTCGGCCGAGACGGTCATTCGCATGGTCGTCGAGATCGGGGCGAGCGTTGCGCGCGCGGGCGTGCGCCGCCTCGTGATCCTGAATGCCCATGGCGGGCAGCCGCCGGCGCTGGAGATCGCGGCACTCCGCTTGAGGCGCGAGCAGCGCATGCTCGTCGTGCCCGCCAACACCTATGATCTCTACGACGCTGGCGCGCTGTTTCCGGCCGAGGAGGTCAAGTTCGGCATCCATGGCGGGGCTATCGAGACCTCGATCATGCTCTATCTCAGGCCCGATCAGGTGCGGATGGACGCGGCGCACCGTTTCGATTCCGCGACGGAGCGCATGGCGCGCGATTATCGGTATTTGTCGCCGCAAGGGCGCACCGGCTTCGCCTGGCAAAGCCAGGATCTGAACCCCGAAGGGGTCACGGGCGATGCGCGCGCGGCCGATGCCGTAAGGGGACGACAGCTCGTCGACGGTGCCGCGGCGCGCCTTGCCGCACTCCTCGCCGAGATCGCCGGCGCCCCGCTCGACATTCTCAAGGACCGGCCATAGCCGGCGGACGGTTCAATCCCGTCGCTTGGCCCCGGTCCGCCGATCCCGCTCAGCCGATGTGTTTCGCGAAGAACGCCAGCGTGCGCTCGAGCGCCAGGGCCTTGCATTTTTCGTCGTAGTCGCCGCGGTCCTCGCAGTTGAAGCCGTGCCCGGCGGGATAGATGTGAAGCGTCTCTCTCGGATGCGCCGCGCGGACGGCCTCGACGTCGGAGAGGGGGATGCCCTTGTCCTTCTCGCCGAAATGGAACATGACGGGCACGCGCGGCTTCTCGTCCTTGAACGCGGCGATCTGGCCGCCGTAGTAGCAGACGGCGCAGGCGATGCCGTCGAAGCGCGTCGCGGTCAGCCAGGTGACCGAGCCGCCCCAGCAATAGCCGATTGTGCCGACCTTGCCCGCACCCTTCACCGCGGTCAGTGCCGCGCGCAGATCCCTGAGCGGATCGTCCCAGCCGACGGTGGCGCGCAGCTCGCGTCCGGCCTCGATGTCCTTCTCGGTGTAGCCGAGCTCGACGCCGCGTTTCGCGCGATCGAAGAGTGCGGGGCATATCGAGAGATAGCCGCGCCGGGCGAACTCGTCCGTGACACCGCGCATGTGGCGGTTGACGCCGAAGATCTCCTGGATGACGACGAGCGCGCCCTTCGGCTTGCCCGCCGGCTCCGCCCGGTAGGCGGCGAGCGTGAAACCGTCCTCGGCCCTGAGTTCAATCGTCTGTCCCATGGCATCCTCCCCTCGAATTCGTAAACGAATAGAGCGCGGCCCGGGCCCTTCCGCAAGGTGCGCGCGCGGCCGGGTCGACATGTCTCTTGTGTCCTGTCCGATCGGCGTATCAATGTGTGCGTCCCGATCAATATCGAAGTGAGGAGGCTCGATCATGCCCTTCGAAGTCCCGCATGTCGTATCCCGGCCCGGCTGGCCGGTTCAGTCGATCGTCGACCCCGCCTTCGCGAAGCTCGGCAACCGTCTCGTCCCGCCCGGCAAGCTGAAGCGCGGCGGCTTCGCCTTCCTGGGCGTGCCGTTCGAAGGCATGATGATCAACGAGGTCGGCGGGCGCGGCGGGCCGGACGGGTTGCGCCAGGCCCTGTCGCGTCTGCGCGCCTACAGCGTCGATCTCGACATCGATTTCACGGAGACCAACGGGTTTTCGGATTTGGGCGATGTCGACGTCGAATACATGAGTTACGACACGACGTTCCGGCGCACCGAGCGGGCCGTGAAGGCGGCGCTCAAGCGCGGCTTCGTGCCCGTGATGGCGGGCGGCAGCCACAGCATCACCGAGGCGACGCTGCGCGCCTTCTCCGAATTCCACGGCAAGAACATCGGCGTCGTCTGGTTCGACGGCCACCCCGATTTCATGGACGAATACAAGGGCGACAAGCATTACTGCGGCTGCCCGTTGCGGCGCCTCGTCGAAAGCGGCCACGTCAACCCGAAGAAGGTGGCGTTCTTCGGCCTCTGCGGCTTCGCCAACGCCGCGGCGGAGATTCGCCTCGGCCGCAAGATGGGCATCAGTTTCTACACGATGGAAATGTTCCACGACAAAGGCGTCAACGCCTGCATCGAGGAAGCCATCGAGATCGCGTTCGACGGCACGGATGCGGTCTACGTCACCTTCGACACGGATGCGCTCGACCACACCTTCGCGCCGGCGACGCAGTATCCGCGGCCCGGCGGCTTCCAGGCGTTCGAGACCATGCGCTTCGTCCGCCGCCTCGGCATGGCGGGGGCAGGGGCCTTCGACACCGCGGAATATGTCCCTGTCATCGACACGACGCGGAACACGGGCAATCTTTTGGCGAACCTCTACTGCGAATTCATGGCGGGCCGGGCCTATTACGACCAGCAGAACGGCGCGTCGAAGAAGGCCCGGAGGCCGAAGCGCCGCCGGTGACGATGGGCGCATCGAGGCTCGATCGAGGCGTGCGCGCCGCGATTGCGGTGCCGCTCGGCTCCTGCGACAGCGAGCCGTCGGGTGCTGCGGAAGACAGCGCCGTCGAACCCTCGCTTCCGCTCAGACGTTGAAGCGGAACAGGATGATGTCGCCGTCCTGGACGACGTAGTCGCGGCCCTGGACGCGCATCTTGCCCGCGGCCTTGGCGGCCTGCTCGCCGCCTGCGGCGATGAAGTCGTCATAGGTGATGACTTCGGCCGCGATGAAGCCGCGCATGAAATCGGTATGGATGATGCCGGCCGCCTCCGGCGCGGTTGAGCCCCGATGCACGGTCCAGGCGCGGCTTTCCTTGGGTCCGGTCGTGAAATAGGTGACGAGGTCGAGGAGCGCGTAGCCCGTGCGGATGAACCGGTTGAGGCCCGCCTCCGCCAATCCGAGCGACTGAAGATACTCGCTCCGCTCGGCTTCGTCCGCGAGCTGGGCAAGCTCGGACTCGATCGCCGCCGAGATGACGACGTGCGCCGCGCCCTCCGCGGCCGCGCGGGCGGCCACCGCCTCGCTCAACGAGTTGCCGGTCGCGGCATGCGCCTCGTCGACATTGGCGACATAGAGCACCGGCAAGGCGGTCAGAAGCTGGAGCTGCTTGAAGCGCGCGGCATCGTCGCGGCTGATCTCGAGACTCCGTGCCGGCTTGCCGTCCCGGAGCGCGCCGACGATCCGTTCCATGAGGGGAAGGGCGGCCTTCGCCTCGGCGTCGCCGCCCCGTGCGCGCTTCGTCGACGCATCGATGCGCCGTTCGAGCGATTCGAGGTCGGCCAGCATCAATTCGGTCTCGACGATCTCGGCATCCCGGAGCGGCTCGATATCGCCCTCGACATGCGTCACGTCGCCTTCGGTGAAGCAGCGCAGGACATGGGCGACCGCGTCGACCTCGCGGATATGGGCGAGGAACTTGTTGCCGAGGCCTTCGCCCTTGCTCGCGCCGCGCACGAGGCCCGCGATGTCGACGAATTCGATCTGCGTCGGCGTGATCTTCGCGGATTTGGAGAGGCGCGCGATGGTGTCGAGGCGCTCGTCGGGCACGCTCACGCGGCCGATATTGGGCTCGATCGTCGAGAAGGGATAGTTCGCGGCCTCGGCCGCCGCCGTCCGCAACAGCGCGTTGAACAGGGTCGACTTGCCGACATTCGGCAGTCCGATGATGCCGCACCGAAATCCCATCGCCGCTGTGCCGCGCTCAGCCGGAGGTGTCGTCGGCGCCGCGCGGGGGCTTCGCCGGCTTCATGCGCAATGCCACATGGCTCATGAAATCAGACTCCCGGCCGTCGAGGAGGAGCGGGATCGTGTCCGCCACCGCATCGAGCAGCGGTTCGAGCCAGTCGCGATCGGCCTTGGTGAAGTCGCGCAAGACGTAGCGGAGCACGCTCGCCCGGTCGCCGGGATGGCCGATGCCGAGGCGAATGCGCCAATAGTCGGGTTCGAGGTGGGCATCGATGCTCCGGATCCCATTATGTCCTGCGCTGCCGCCGCCGCGCTTCACCCGCACCTTGCCGGGCATGAGGTCGAGTTCGTCATAGAGGACGTAGATGCGCTCCGGCGCGATTTTGTAGAAGTGACTGGCTTCGGCGACGGACACGCCCGACTCGTTCATATAGGTGAGGGGCCGCAAGGCCAGGACGCGCTTCCCGCCGATTCGCCCCTCGGCGATCACGCCGTGAAACTTGCGATGGGATGCCCCGAACTCGTGGCGGCGCATGATCGCGTCGAGAGCCATGAAGCCGATATTGTGCCGGTTGTGCGCGTACTCGGCGCCCGGATTGCCCAGGCCGACGAGAAGCTGCATGGCTCGGCTGACAGGACGGCGCTACTTCTTGCGCTCCTTGCCGCCGGTCTCGGCCGCCGGAGCGGCCGCGCCCGGCGCTCCGGGTGCGCCAGCGGCGCCCTCGGCCGGTGCGGCACCCTCGGCCGGCACGGCGCCTTCGGCCGGTACAGCGGCCGCAGGAACTTCCTCGACCATCACGGTCGGCGCCGAGATTGTCGCGATCGTGAAATCGCGGTCGGTAATCGCCGGGCGCACGCCTTCCGGCAGCGTCACGCTGCGGATCTTGATGCTGTCGCCGATATCGAGGCCGGTGATATCGATGATGAGCCGCTGCGGGATGTTGTCTGCGCGGCACATGAGCGGCACTTCGTGGAGCACGATGTTGAGCACGCCGCCGCGCTTGATGCCGGGCGAGGCCATCTCGTTTTCGGCGACGACCGGTACGTCGACCCGGATCATCGTGTCGGTGCCAACGCGCATGAAGTCGATATGGATGGGAACGTCCGTCACGGGGTCGAGCTGAAGATCGCGCGCGAGCGCACGCTGTTTCGTGCCGTCGAGATCGAGTTCGTACAGTGTTGCGAAGAAGGCCGGGCGCCGCATCTCCTGCTTGAGCTGCTTCGCGTCGACGGAAATGGTCGCCGGCGCGCTGCCGTCACCGTAGAGAATGCCGGGAACGCGTCCCTCACGGCGGACCGCCCGCGCCGCACCCGTGCCGCTGCCCGGGCGGGCCTCTGCCTTTATGCTTACGATCTCGGCCATGGTCCTTCTCCTTCGCGTCGGCAGGCAAAGACGATCCGCCGCCGTAACTCACATCTCGTTAATCGAACAGGCTGGAGACCGAGCTCTCCTCGCAGATCCGGCGAATCGCCTCGCCCAAGAGCGGGGCGATGGTGAGTTGGCGCACGTTCTGCGATACGCGCACCGCCTCGGTCGCCATGATGCTGTCCGTAATCACCAAACTCACGATGGGCGAGGACGCGATCCGTCCAACCGCACTGCCGGACAGCACGCCATGCGTCACATAGGCATGCACCGACACCGCGCCGCGTTCCATTAACGCGACGGCGGCGTTGCAGAGCGTTCCGCCGGAATCGACGATGTCATCGACAAGGATGCAGCGTCGCCCATCCACGTCGCCGATGATGTTCATAACCTCGGATTCACCGGCGCGTTCGCGGCGCTTATCGATGATTGCGAGCCCAGCGTCAAGGCGTTTCGCCATGCTCCGGGCCCGAACCACCCCGCCCACGTCGGGGGAGACGATGACCAGCTCCCCCCCGTTAACCGTTTCCCGGATGTCCTTGCACAGGGCTGGCTGGGCAAAGAGGTTGTCGGTCGGGATGTCGAAGAACCCCTGGATCTGCCCGGCATGGAGATCGAGGGTCAGGACCCGGTTCGCCCCTGCCGTCGTGATCAGATTGGCCACGAGTTTGGCCGAAATGGGCGTTCGGGGGCCTGTTTTGCGGTCCTGGCGCGCGTAGCCGTAGTAAGGAATGACGGCCGTGATCCGCCGGGCGGAGGCACGCCGGAGGGCGTCGATCGTGACCAGGAGCTCCATCAAGTGGTCGTTCGCGGGATAGGAGGTCGACTGGATCACGAAGACGTCCTCGCCGCGGATGTTCTCGAGGATCTCGACGAACACTTCCATGTCGGAGAAGCGCCGGACGCTCGCGCGCGTGAGCGGTGAGTTGAGGTAAGCCGAAATCGCTTCGGCCAGAGGCCGATTGCTGTTGCCGGAAATGAGTTTCATCGAACCTTCCGCTGGCCGCGTCGCGGTCGGTGGGTGGAGTCTCGCGCCCCCCGAGGTGAGGGCAATCTAACAAGCGCTCTCTGGCGTGTAAACCGGCCGCCCCCGCCGGGCTATGGCGTCGCGGGCCTGCCGTTTGCCGGCGCATTGGCGTGTGTCTTCGAGAGCACGGCGGCAATGCCGGGCGCCGCCGATTCGGCGATCTGATAGGCGAGGTCGGCCCACGCGCCTTCGAGCGTGCCGATCGGCACGTTATTCGTCTGATCCACCCGGCCGATTTCGCTGCCGTCGGGCTGAAGGACGCGCCACACGATCGTCACGGGCTGGGCGCCGCCGCGGGGCGCGCCGACATCGACCGTGCCCTGAACGATCGATGCGCGTTCGTTCGGCCGCTCAGACACCCGCACATTCGATTTGAGCAGGTAATATTTGACGGCGCGGGTGAGGCTCGCCTTGCCGTCTCCGGGCGCGCCTTCGACGGGCCGGACATCGACGTCGTTCGTGAGGGCCGTCGCGGCATTGGCCGAGCCCTTGTCCTGGATGAACGCCGCCACCGGACCGGCGGCGCGAGCGGCGAGGGCCGTCATCGCGCTGGGGAGGGCCAGTTTCCAGGCCCGCGGATCGACGGTGTCGTCCTGCCGATGTTCGCCGACGACTGCGCCGTCGCGGTCGGTCAGCACCCATAGGAGCACGACCTTTCCGGCGGAGGGCGGCTGGAGAAGCCGGCCGTCGAGCGCGTAGCTGCCCTTGTTGCGGCTGGTGGTGCTGGCCGGGACGTTGACGTCGTTGAGCGCCTTGGCCATGGCCGCGCTGAGCTTCTCCGAGATATCCGCCGGGGCCCCTTCGATGACGGGATTGACCGCGATCCCGGCCCCGTCCATGGGCTGGGGAATGGCGTTCTCGCGCTTGATGCTTTGGCTTTGCGGCGGCGCGAAGGGCTGGGGCAGCGGGCCGCACGCGACGAGGGCCAGCAGCAAGAGGCTCCAGGCGGCCCGCGGCCGCCTACACCAGCGCCAGGACACAGCTCGCCAACAATCCGACGGTGAGGAAGATGATGAAAAAGATGAGATAGGGCATGGCATCCGAAGGTCGACCTCGAGCGGCGACCTATTAATACACGAAATTCCCGCGATCGGCGGCGAGGTTTGAAGAGACGCGCCGCGCCGTTGCCAGCCCGATCCTACGATTCGAGCGCGATCACCGACAGGCCGCGGCCGAAATCCGGCTCGCCCCTGAGGCAAGACCGCCGATAGCTGAAGAAGGTGGCACCCTCGGCGCAGGTATCGCGGTCGAGCCGGTCGACGGCGCCAAGCTCGAGGCGCATCAGCCGATCGGCGGCATAGCAGGACAGGTCGAACATGAAGTGACGGGGTCTCGTGGCCGGTCGGAAGTAGCGTTCGTTGTCCGGGGACTCCGCGAGGAACGGTGCCGGGAATTCGGGTCCGACCTCATAGGACGCGGCTGCGATGCACGGGCCGACCGCCGCCGCGATGTCGCTTCGCCGCGCACCCAGCGCGACCATCGCATCGACGGTCGATTCCATCACGCCAGCGAGCGCCCCGCGCCACCCGGCATGGGCGCTCGCGACGATCCCCGCGCGCGCGTCGGCAAAGAGGATGGGCGCGCAATCGGCCGTCAGCACGCCGAGCACCACGCCCGGCCGGTCGGTCACGAGGCCGTCGACATGCGGCGCCGCGCCCGGCTCCCACGGCGTCTCCACGCGTGCGACTGCCGTGCCATGGGTCTGGTAGCCCGTGACGAGGGCCGCGGGCGAGGCGCCGATCGTCATGGCGACCCGCGCGCGATTCGCCGCCACGGCGTCCCTCTCGTCCTTCGAGCCGAACCCGCAGTTGAGCGAGTCGTAGACGCCCGCGCTCACGCCGCCGGCGCGCGTGAAGAAGCCGTGGCGAATTCCCGCGAGCGCCGCGAGGGATGCGGCGCTCAGCGCGGGCGGCTCGTCCCGTCTCATGCGCGCGGCACCCTCACGCATTGACGACGAGATCGAGCGAACTCTTGGACAACGGTTTGTTGCCCCGCGCGGTCACGACATAGGATTGACCGGGTGCCACCGCCAATTTGCGCGCCTCGTCGAAGATGATCGTGTGGATGAAGAACACGTTGCCCGGTTGGATGACGGCCGGATTGTCCTTGTAGAACATCGGCCAGTCCATCCAGGTCGGCTGGAACACGGCGCCCATGCTGTAGCCGGTCGCGGAATGGCGGTGCTTCTTGTAGCCGCGCCTGTCGCAGACGCGCGCATAGGCCGCGAACACGTCGCCGCATGTCTTGCCCGGCTTGAGCGCGTCGACCGACGCCCAATGCGCCTCGACGGCCACCTTGTGCATGTCGCGCTGCCGTGCGCTCGCCTTGCCGATCGCGATCGTCCGCATCATCGCCGCGTGATAGCGATGGTAGGACCCGGCCCATTCGATCGTCAGCTGATCGGTCTTCTTGAGGTGCTGACGCCCGGAGATGTAGCGGCCGATGAGCGCGCGGGCGCCCGACCCGATGATCTGGTCGTTGCCGGGCCAGTCGCCGTCGGCCCGAAACATGACGCCCTGCATGGCGGCCATGATGTCGCCCTCGTAGGCCCCGGGCTTCGCGAGGCGATTGGCTTGGACGAGCGCGCGATCGGCCATCGCCGCCGCCTTGCGGATGCAGGCGAGCTCGGCCGGGCTCTTCACGAAGCGCAAGCGCGTGACGAGATCGGAGGCGTCCTCGAGGTGACAGAAATCGGTGAGGGCCGCGTCCAGCTTCCGGTAGATTGTGCCCGTCAAGCCGTAGGCGTCGTACTCGATGCCGATGCGCTTGCCCTTGCAGCGGCGTTCCTCGAGGAGGCGCTTCAAATCGAGCGAGGGATTCGCATCCGGCAGGTTGACCCAGATGTGGATGTCCCGGTCGGCGAGCACCGAAACCTGGCGCGCGACGATGGCGTCCGGCCACCGCGTGATGAGGAACATGCGCCCGTCGGCGCCGAGATACATGGCCTGGAAGAAGCAATAGCCGAAGGTCTCGTAGCCCGTCAGGTAGTACATGCTTTCCTGCCGGAACATCAGCAGGCCGTCGAGGCCGCGTCGCTCGAGTTCCTTGATCGTCTTCTTCTGGCGGGCCTTGTATTCGGCGGTGCTGAAGTGAGCCATCCGTTTGTCTCCTCTGGCGTCGGCGCGGAATGAACGATCCCGCACATGGTGTCCCGCCGCAGATTAGGATGCGCGCTCGCGGCGGGCAACCGCCGCGCGTCACGCGAATCCGGCGGGCGTGCCCAGTGCGGGATGGGTGATGGCGAGCGCTTGAAAGAGCCGGCCCATGGCGCTTGGCGCGATCAGGCGATGGAGCGCCAAGGCGATATCGGCCGCGACGGGCTGGGGGGGTGTGCGCGCGAGTTGCGCGGCGCGCTGAGCGATGCCCAGCGCCTCGAGGAACGGGCCTTGGGCGATCGGGCCATGGACGGCCGCGCCGGCGCGCCGTGCGAAGCGGCGGAGTGCGGCGAAATCCACATGCGCCGTGATGTCGATCGCGCCGGGATCGGCAAGCGGATGCTCGGTGCGATGGCCCCGCACGGCCTGCAGCGTCCCGGCCCAGGCATCGCGTTCGGCGCCCTCATACGCATACCCGTAGTCGATGATGAGCGCCGCGCCGCGCGTCTCCGCGATTCGCGTGGCGAGGAATGCGACGATCGGCTCCGCGAGCGGCGCGATCTCGATGACGGCGCCGTTCGCGAGCCGTGCCGGATCGGGAAGCGCCACGGACGCATCGGGCGGTTCATCGGCGAGGACGAACGCGAATCCGTCCGCCTGCGGATCGATCGTGACCAGCCGTTCGCGCCAGCCCGCCGCCATGCGCTCGAATTGCCGGATCGGCAGCGCGTCGAAAAACTCGTTGGCGACGAGAAGCATCGGCCCCGCGGGGAGATCGTCGACGCGTTCGTGCCATGAGGGACGCCAGGCCTCGAGCGCCTCGGCCTGGCGCGCGCGAAGCGCCGGACTCGTCTCGACGAGATGAAGTGCCATGGACTCGAGGAACGCCGGCCTCACGCGGGCCGCCCGCAGCGCATCGGCCATGAGCGTGCCGCGGCCGGGGCCCAGCTCGACGAGCGCGATCCGCGCCGGCATGCCGAGGCGCGACCAGCAATCGACGCACCAGAGGCCGATCAGTTCGCCGAACATCTGGCTCACCTCCGGCGCGGTGATGAAGTCGCCCGACGCCCCCAGGGGATCGCGCGTGCGGTAGTAGCCGTGCTCGGGATGCGCGAGCGCCTCGGCCATGAACCGAGCGATGCTGATGGGGCCGGTGCGGCCGATCGTCTCGCGCAACAGACGCGCGAGCGGCGTCACGGGCGGCGCGAGGCGCGGAGGACGAACACGACGCCCAGGAGCAGCATCGGCAGACTCAGAATCTGGCCCATCGTCACGCCCCCGACGATGAAGCCGAGATAGGTGTCGGGTTCGCGGAAGAGTTCGGACACGGTCCGGAATGCGGCGTAGCCGATGAGGAACGTGCCGGCGAGGAAACCCGGCCGGGCGCGCAGCGGCTCCGAGCGCGAGAGCACCAGCATGATGACATAAAGTACGAGCCCCTCGAGCAGCGCCTCGTAGATCTGGCTCGGATGACGCGGATAGGCGCCGCCGCCAGGAAAGATGACGCCCCAGGACAGGCTGGTCACGCGCCCGTACAGCTCGCCGTTGACGAAATTGGCCAGGCGGCCGAAGAACAGGCCGATCGGCGCGACGCACGCCACGCGGTCGGCGAGGCTCAGAATCGACAATTTGCGCAGGCGCGCGAAGGCGATGATCGACACCATCATGCCGATCAGCCCGCCATGGAACGACATGCCGCCTTCCCAGACCGCGTAGATATGGGTCGGGTTCGCGAAGTAGTAGCCCGGCTTGTAGAACAGCACATAGCCGAGCCGCCCGCCGAGAACGATGGCGAGCGTCGCCCAGAGCATGAAATCGTCGGCATCCTGTCGCGAGAGGACGGCGGGTCGGGCCGCGCCGATCGCGCGCAGAGCCCACCAGCCGAGCGTGATGCCCGCGATATAGGCCAGCGCGTACCACCGGATGGGCACCGGGCCGATCTGCCAGGCAACCGGGTTGATGTCGGGAAATGCGATCGAGAGGAGCATCGTTCGGTCCTAGAGGTACGGGTCGGCCGCGGCGAGGAAATCGCGGACATACCGCCCGACGCCGTCCTCGAGCTCGGTGAAGGGTTGCCTATAACCCGCCTGGCGCAGGCGCTCCATGCGGGCCTCCGTGAAGTACTGGTACTTGTCGCGGATTTCGAACGGCGTGTCGATGTACTCGATTCGGGGCGAGCGATCGAGCGCGCGATAAACAGCCGCCGCGAGATCGGCGAAGCTTCGCGCCTTGCCCGTGCCCATGTTGAAGAGGCCCGACAGGCGGGGGTGGTCGAGGAACCACAGCATGACGTCGACGCAATCGCCGACCCACACGAAATCGCGCATCTGCCCGCCGTCGGGATAGTTCGGATTGTGCGAGCGGAAGAGACGCGCTGGCTCGCCGGACGATGCGCGCGGAAAGAGTTGCGCCACGACGCTCTTCATCGCGTCCTTGTGGTACTCGTTCGGGCCGTAGACGTTGAAGAATTTGAGCCCGACCCATTGCGGCGGCTGGGCTTCACCCGATGCGGCCACGCGCGCGACCTGCCGGTCGAATGCGTGTTTCGACCAGCCATAGGCGTTGAGCGGGCGCAGGCGCGCAAGCGCCGACACCGAGCCGTCGTCGTCGAATCCGTCCTCGCCCGAGCCGTAGGTCGCCGCCGAAGACGCATAGATGAGACGCACGCGGTGCTTAGCACACCACTGCCACAGATCGGCGGAGAGGCGGATGTTCGTCGCGACGAGCCGGTCGGCATTCGTCTCGGTGGTCGCGGTGATGGCGCCCAGATGCGCGACGGCCTCGATCGACGCCGCATGGCGGTCGAGAAATTCGAACAGATCCTCGGGCGCAACGATGGCGGCCAGGTCGCGCTTCGCGATGTTGCGCCACTTCTCGCCGTCGCCGAGCCGGTCGCACACGGCGACGGGCCCCGCACCCCGCTTTTCGATTGCGGCCACGAGGTTCGAACCGATGAACCCGGCACCGCCCGTGACGACAATCATGCGTCCCCCATCGCTGGCGCCTCCTTATAGGTCCGGGGCCGAGGGGCCGCAAGAAAGGGCCAGACGACTCCGATTGACGCGCCGCCGATGCGACCCATAATCGCCGTCCGCGCCGAGGGCGCGATCGGGAGAGCGCAATGCAGAGCCAGAACCGGATCTTGGATGACATGGCGCGCGTCGCCGGCGGGGCGATGGGGCTCTTCTCGGGCCTGCGCGCCGACATCGAGGCGGCCGTCCGCCAGCAGCTCCAGCGTCTGCTTGGCGACGCGCAGCTCGTGAGCCGCGAGGAATTCGAGGCCGTCAAGGCCATGGCCGCGAAAGCCCGTATGGAGCAGGAGGCAGTCACGAAGCGCCTGGCCGCGCTCGAGGCCGCATGCGGCCTTCGATCGGATGAGCCGCCGCCATCGCCGCGGCCGTCCGCGGGCGATTAAGGCACCCTTCGGCGCCCATTCCCGCGCGCGATTGCGTGGACGAGGCGAGGGCATGCGATGCCCTCCGATCGCTTGTGCGCGATCCGTTCTCAAGAAATTTTGAGGTTCGCATGAGCGGATTCAGATACCGCGCGCGCGGACTCGTGAACCAGTTTAGGGCTACCACTTTCGGATGAGTCCTCCAAGCCTAGGATTCAACTACTTTTTCTGGTGTGTCGGACAACGATGCCATACAATATGTCGTCTAGTTCGGGGGAACCTGGATGAAATTTAGCTCATGGATTCGGCGGAGGCGCGTACGATGACCGCACTCTCCCGTGACGAAAAAGTACTGAATGTCAATCCTATAGACATGATGGAAGACATCGTTACGGCCAATGAATGGGCCCACGAGCGCATGAGCGACGAAGAAATGGTCGCGGGCGTCGGAGGCCAGTGGTGTGACTATCGCCTGCATTTCGCCTGGTCGGACGATTTGAGCGCCCTCCACTTCTCCTGTGCGCTCGATATCCGGGTCCCGACGGGCAAGCAGGGCACGATTCACGAGCTGCTGGCCCTTATCAACGGCAAGCTCTGGCTTGGCCATTTCGACATCTCGGTCGATGACAAGCTGCCGATTTTCCGCCACACGGTGCTGCTGCGCGGCGCCTCTGGTGCCACGGTCGAGCAACTGAAAGACCTGCTGGAAGTGGCAATCGCCGAATGCGAGCGCTTCTACCCGGCGTTTCAGTTCGTCATTTGGGGCGGCAAACCCCCCAATGATGCGGTGCAGGCAGCCCTCCTGGAGACGGTCGGCGAGGCCTGAGCCGTGATTTCCCAGCCGATCCTGCTCATCGGCGGCGGCAAGATGGGCGGCGCTTTGCTCGAGGGGTGGCTGGCACGGGGTGTCGGCGCGAAGCGGGTCGCCGTCATCGAGCCCGAAGCCGGCCGCGCGAAGGCGCTCAAATCCGCACAGAAGGTCGCCGTGCACGCCGAAGCCAGCGAGATCGACGCGCGCTTCGAGCCGGCGGTCGTGGTGCTCGCGGTCAAGCCGCAAATCATGGATTCCGTCGTTCCGGCCTACCGTCGCTTCGTGAGGCCGGGTTGCGTGTTTCTCTCGATTGCCGCGGGAAAGACGATCGCGGGGTTCGAGCGCGCGCTCGGGGCGGATGCGGCGATCGTGCGGTCGATGCCGAACACCCCCGCCGCGATCGGACGCGGCATGACCGTGGCCTGCGCCAATCGGCGCGTCAGCACGGAGCAGCGCGATCTTTGCGACAGGCTTCTCGCCGCCGTGGGGGATGTGGCGTGGGTCGAGGACGAGGCGCTGCTCGATGCCGTCACGGCGGTGTCGGGAAGCGGCCCGGCCTACGTATTCTTGCTCGCGGAATCGATGGCCGAGGCGGGCGTCGCCGCGGGCCTGCCGCGCGCGCTCGCCGAGCGCCTTGCGCGTGCGACCGTCGCGGGGGCGGGTGAGCTTCTCCACCGCTCGCCGGAACCGGCGAGCGTCTTGCGCCAGAACGTGACGAGTCCCGCCGGAACGACGGCCGCGGCGCTGGCCGTTCTCATGGGACCGCAGGGCTGGCAGGCGATCATCGCCAAGGCCGTCGCCGCCGCGGCGGACCGTTCGCGCGAACTCTCGGGCTAGTCGCGTCCGTGACGGCAGCGCTCACCTCCAGCGCGCTCAGGGTGCAGGCGGCGCTTGCCGCGTTCGGCCTCGGGCTCACGGTCAAGGAATTCGATTCCTCGACGCGGACCGCCGCCGATGCGGCCGCCGCCATCGGCTGCACGGTGGCCCAGATCGCGAAGTCGATTCTCTTTCGGGCCGTGCCGTCGGATCGTCCGATCCTCGTCGTGACGAGCGGCGTGAACCGTGTCAACGAAGCGAAGGTCGCGGGCTATCTCGGCGAGACGCTCGGCAAGGCGGATGCGGCATTCGTGCGCACGCGGACCGGCTTCGTCATCGGCGGCGTGCCGCCGGTCGGGCATGCCGAGACCATCGAGACATTCATCGACGAAGATCTCATGCGTCTCGGGGAAATTTGGGCGGCGGCCGGGACGCCGAACGCGGTCTTCCGCCTGAGGCCTGCGGATCTCGTCCGCATCACGAACGGCCGCGTGGTCGGCATCACCTGACGGCTTCGCGGCCGCGCCGGCTGTCTTACGGGATCAGGCCGTCAGGTCCTCGAGACGCCGGGCAGGACGAAGGGCGGAGGCGAGCTTGCCGAGCGCGCTGGCCTCGAGTTGCCGCACGCGCTCCTTGGAGAGGCCGAGATCGTGGCTCAGCACGTCGAAGGTCGCCTTGCCTTCCGAGAGATAACGGCGGCGGATGATGATCTGTTCGCGCGGCGGGAGCGAGCCAAGGGCCCGCGCCACGAGCCGGCGCCAGAATCGTTGATGGCTCAGCTCGGCCAGCCGCTCTTCCGGATTCGGCCGCATGTCCGTAACGGCGTCGAGCCATTGGCGCTGGCCGCGATCGTCCGCCGGAACGTTCAGCGAGCGGTCCTGGGCGAATGTGCGTCGCGCCAGCGTGAGCACCTCGCCGATCGGCATGCCGAAACGCTTCGCGAGACGCGTGGCGATAGGATCGCTCAATCCGTTTTCGCCGTAGATCATCGCGCCGGCGCGCCGGCGCAAATGCAGGAACAGATTCCGCTGCGCGCTCGTCGTGCCGATCCGCACCAGCGACCACGACCGCACGACGTGATCCTGGATTGCCGCGCGGATCCACCACATCGCATAGGTCGCGAACCGATTGCCTTGATCGGGATTGAACCGCCGGACCGCGTGGATGAGACCCACGGTTCCTTCCTGCACGAGGTCGGCCATCGGCAGGCCGTAGCTGCGATAGGCGCGCGCGATGCGGATGACGAAGCGAAGGTGACTGGTCACCAACCGCGCCGCGGCGGCGGCGTCGCCCGTGCGGGATTTTCGAGCAAGGCTCCGCTCCTCCTCGGCGCTGAGCATGGGCTGCTGTTGCGCCTTGCGGAATAGCTGCTGTTTCCAGGCAGCGCGGTTAAGGCCTTTGCCGTTCATATGCGTGCGTCCGGTGAGAGAATCGCACGACATGGCACGCTGGCAAAGTCCTTTCGAACGAGGTTGTTCGCGCGCTCGCCGCTCTTTAATGTCTTGGGAGAGGACCAAGCGATGGTGACCGGACCGGATCACGCCCCACGCATCCTGGATGGTGCATTGCGGATAGCGGCGCGCGCGGGTTGGCGCGCCGCATCGCTCGCCGCGATCGCGGCCGAGGCCGGACTGCCGTTGATCGAGGTGTACAGGCGCTATCCCTCGAGGACCGCGATCCTGGCCGGGCTACTCGACCGGACCGATGAAGCGGTCCTCGAGGTGAGCGCGCCGGACCTTACGGAGCCCGTCCGCGATCGCCTGTTCGAGGTGGTGATGCGCCGCTTCGACGCCTTGAAGCCGCATAAGGCCGGCATTGCCGCGGTTGCCCATGCCCTCACCGGCGATCCCGTGAGCGTGGCCTGTCTTGGGCCGCGCTTCTTGCGGTCGATGGGCTGGATGCTGGAAGCGGCTGGCCTCGACAGCTCGGGCTGGCGCGGGGCGCTCCGGGCGAAGGGATTGGCGGCCGTCTATCTCGCGGGCCTCCGCGCATGGCTCGCCGACGACACGCCGGATTCATCGGAGACCATGGCCGCGGTTGACCGTGCCCTGAGGCGTGCGGGGACCGTCATGGAATGGTGCTCGCGCCGCCGCGCCGATCGGCCTGCCGAACACGGCCGTGAGTCGCGAAAATCGCAAAGGGCACCGGGAAAAGCTCGAAAAAAGCCCCGAACTCGGGGTCGGACGCCTCGGTAGCGTCACCCATATTTTTTTAAGTAATTAAAAAATAACGGGCAATACTTATAGTTGCATCTAATTGCATCGCACCATTAAATGGTGCAGTGCAAAAATATGATTGACACAACTCGGACATGACCCCATATTGTCCTTAATGCTGCACTGCAGCAAAACTCTATTCTTTGAAAGGGAGGCCACACTGATGAGCAAGAGCTCCGCCCCGTTCGGTTCGGACGCCTTCAAGGCGTTCTCGGACTTCAAGATGCCCGGCATCAACATCGACGCGCTCGTCGCGTATCACCGCAAGAACTTCGACGCCCTGTCCAAGGCCAACCAGGCGACGGTCAAGGGCCTGCAGTCGATCGCGCAGCACCAGAGCGACCTGTTCCGCGCCATCTTCGAGGGTGCGAGCAAGGCCGGTGAAGCCCTGGTCTCCGCGAAGAGCCCGGAAGACCGCGTTCGCAAGCAAGCGGAGTTCGCCAAGGAAGGCGTCATGACCGCGATGTCGAATGCTCAGGAGATGGCCGGCATCGTGACGGGAGCCGCGACCGAGGCGACTGGCGTGCTCAACGCGCGCTTGGTCGAGAGCATCGATGAGGTGCGTGAGTTATTCGCCACCAAGGGCGCCACGCACTAAATGCATTGTCTAAGGTACGCGGCCGTGGGGCCGCGTGGATAAGGAAGGGCCGCCCATCGGGCGGCCCTTTTCGTTTGTCCGGGATTCGCCAGCGATGCTAGCGTCGGCGCCTCCAAGCAGGGGGGCGCCATGGCGATCAGCTTTCAGGATTTTGAGAAGGTCGACATCCGCGTCGGGACCATCGTCGGGGTGGAGCCGTTCCCGGAGGCGCGCCGGCCGGCGTTCAAATTGCGCGTCGATTTCGGCCCGGAGCTCGGCGTCAAGAAAAGCTCGGCGCAAGTCGTCGCGAACTATACCGCCGATCAGCTGCTCGGCCGCCAGGTCGCGGCCGTCGTCAACTTCCCGCCCAAACAAATCGGTCCCTTCATGTCGGAAGTCCTCGTTCTCGGCTTTCCCGACGGTCGGGGCGAGGTCGTCATGATCGGGGTCGACCGTCCGGTCCCGAACGGCGGGAAACTTTACTAGCGGGCGGCTCTCTCTTTCTCACACCGGCAGGCGAAGCGCGGCGCGCAGACCGCCCCACGGCGAATCGCCCAGCACGATGTCGCCGCCATGGCCGCGGATGATGTCGCGCGCGATGGTGAGCCCGAGGCCGACGCCGCCCGTCTCCGGGTTCCGCGAACTCTCGAGCCGGACGAAGGGTCGAAAGACGTCTTCGCGCTGAGACATGGGGATGCCGGGCCCGTCGTCATCGACCGTGATCTCGATGGAATCGTCCTGCCGCGCGGCCGCGACCGCGACGTGCCGGCCGTGGCGCGCCGCGTTCGTCACGAGGTTCGTGATGCAGCGTTTGAGCGCGTTGCGGCGTGCCGTGACCCGCATGTCGCCGTCGGTCGTGAGCTCGATCGCGGCGCCGTCGCGGCGCACGCCTTCCACGATCTCGCCGAGGAGGTCGCCGAGATCGGTATCGCTCGGCGATTCATGGCCTTCGCCCCGCACGAAGGACAGATACCCATCGATCATCCGTTCCATGTCCGCGATGTCGGCCTTGAGATCGGCCGTTTCGGATGTGTCCGGCAGCATGGCGAGCTGAAGCTTCATGCGCGTGAGCGGCGTGCGCAAATCGTGGCTGACGCCGGACAGCATGTCGGTTCGCTGCGCGATCTGGCGCCGAATGCGATCGCGCATTTCGATGAAGGCGGCGGCGGCCTGACGGACTTCCGACGCGCCGGCGGGGCGGAAGTTCGGCACGTCCCGGCCCTTGCCGAAACGGTCGGCCGCTGCGGCCAGGAGGCGAATGGGGCGCACCTGGTTGCGCACGAAGAGCATGGCGACCACGAACAGGATGGCCGACGTGCCGACCATCCAGAGAAGGAAGATATAGGTCGTGGCGCTCGACAGGCGTTTGCGCGGCGCCAGGACCTTGAGCACGCCGTTCGGCAGCTGCACGTTGATCTCGACATCGCGCTCGAAGGAACGCGCATCGATCTGGAAAGGCTTGCCCACTTGATCCTCGAGCGCCGTCACCAACCAGCGCTCGACCATGTTGTCGCCGGTCACGACCGGCGCGTTGGGCAGGATCGCGTCGTCCACGAAATCGAGCCTGAGGGCGAGCGCATTCAAGGCCAGATCCTGAAGCGCGCGCTCCCCATCCTCGTCCGGATGATCGGCGCGCATGGCGATCATCACGGCGATGTCGCCGGCCACGGAATAGGCGAGGCGCCGGGTGACGGTCTCCCAGTGCTGGTTGTAGAAGACGATGGTCGTCACGATTTGCAGGAGCACGAGCGGCGCCATCACGATGATGATGAGCCGCCAAAGCAGGCGACGCGGCAGCAGCTTCTTGATCTCGGCGCCAATCGGCATGATCAATCGGGTCGCAAGACGTAGCCCTGGCCGCGCACGGTCAGGAGGTAGCGCGGCATCTTGGGGTCGGGTTCGATCTTGCGCCGGAGCCGCGTGATTTGCACGTCGATCGATCGGCCGCGCGCGGCGGAGCCCATCTGCTCATAAAGCTGCTCGCGGCTCTGCGGCGTGCCCGGGCTTTGCGCCAGGATGCGCAGAAGACGCAGCTCGCTGGCCGAAAGCCGGACGATCCGTTCGCCGTTCCGAAGCTCCTCGCGCTTGAGGTCGAACTGATGGCTTCCGAGCGAGACCGTCGAGGCCGCGGCCGCGGGCGGCGGCACGCGGCGCAAGATGGTCCGTATGCGCAGAACCAGCTCGCGCGGCTCGAACGGCTTCGCGAGGTAATCGTCCGCGCCCGATTCGAGGCCGGCGATCCTCTGATCGGTCTCGCCCATGGCGGTCAACATGAGGATGGGGACCGTGCTCGACTTGCGCAGCGACTGGGTCAATGCCAGGCCGGATTCGCCCGGCATCATGAGGTCGAGCACGATGAGATCGAAGGAGAGGCTGCCGATTTTTGCGCGGGCTTCGGCGGCGTCCGCCGCCGTCGTCACGCGAAAGCCGTTCTCGGACAGAAAACGGCGAAGAAGCTCCCGAAGCCGCTTGTCGTCGTCGACGACGAGTATGTGGGGCAGGTCCTCCATCATGTCCCGGGAATTATACTCCGTGGCCGCCGGTCCGTGCCAGACGAGGTACTGCCGCCGGAAACGTCATCGGCCCCGGCTTGTTCGGCCCGCGCGGGACCGGCTATAGTGCCGCCTTCTGAAGACATCGGCGCAAAATCCCTGAAAGCGGGGTTCTTATGACATTGGTTCCGTATGATGATCGTGACGGGTGGGTTTGGTCCGACGGCACGTTGATCCCTTGGCGCGACGCCAAGCTGCACGTCTGCACGCATGCGCTGCATTACGCCAGCTGCGTGTTCGAGGGCGAGCGGGTCTATGACGGCACGACCTTCAAGCTGCGCGAACATACCGAGCGGCTCCTTCACTCCGCGCGCATTCTCGGCTTCGAGATTCCGTATTCGGCGGACGACATCGATCGCGCCTGCCGCGAGGTGATCGAGGCGCAGAAGATCAAAGACGGGTATCTGAGACCGGTCGCCTGGCGCGGCAGCGAACAGATGGGCGTCTCCGCGCAGCAGAGCCGCATCCACCTGGCCATCGCGTCATGGGAATGGCCGGCCTATTTCACGCCGGAGGCGCGCCTGCAGGGCATCCGCATGCAGGTTTCGAAGTGGCGCCGGCCAGCGCCCGACACCGCGCCCACGGACAGCAAGGCCGCGGGTCTCTACATGATCTGCACGCTTTCCAAGCACAAGGCCGAGGCCGACGGCTACAACGACGCGTTGATGTTCGACTATCGCGGCCGCGTGGCCGAGGCGACGGGTGCCAACATCTTTTTCGTCAAGGACGGCGAGATCCATACGCCGATCGCCGATTGCTTCCTGAACGGCATCACGCGGCGGACGGTGATCGATCTCGCGAAAAAGCGCCAATACCGCATCCATGAGCGCGCGATCATGCCGTCGGAGCTGCCCGGATTTGACGAGGCGTTCTTGAGCGGCACGGCGGTCGAAGTCACGCCGGTGCGGCAGATCGACACCATGACCTACCAGGTCGGCGACGTCACCAAGACGCTGCTCGCGGATTTCGACAAGCTGGTGCGGGAGAAATCGCCGAAGACGAAGGCGGCCGAATAGCCGCAGGCGGGCCAACCGCGCGGATGAGGACGGCGGGGCTCTACCCCGCCGTTTTCACGTTGGGCTTGGCGGCTGTGGGCTTGTCGGCTGCCGGGCGCTGCGCGGCGCCTTGGGCGTAATAACCCCGGCACTCGGCCTCGCGGCCGCGCACGACGCGCCGACCCGCAAGGGGTCCCCGGGTCTCCGTCACGATGGTGCGCTGCCCTTCACGGTGATCGCTGTCGTAGAAGTAAACGACCACCCAGTCTCCGACGCGGCCGAGGTCGTGGGCCCGTGCGGTGTTCGAATAAAGAACGGTGTAATGCCAGTCGCCGCGCTGGGTGTGGAGGATCGGCAGCCAGGCCTTTCCCTCCGGATTGAAGCGTCGGGGGGCGATGGTCTTGAGGCGCCCGGTGGCCGCTTCGGATCGGTAGAGGGCGTCGACCGCAAGGATCGCCTCGGCCGGCGGCTCCGTGACGGCGCTGCCGGCCGCCGGGAAGGGCCGGGCCCAAAGGCGCCCGAGCTTCTCGTGAAGGACGGCCCTCAGCGCTTCGATGCGGCGTCCGCCGAGACCCTTGATCGAATCGAGCCGTCCGTCATGGGCCGCCGTCTCGAGCGCTTCGAGCGTATCGATATGGAGTTCGTCGTGGATTCGCTTGGCAAGGCCGGGACCGACGCCCGGGATCGCGCGGAAGACCGCCTCGCCGTCGAGCTCACCTCGCAGCCGTTCGAGCATCGGCCACTGGCCAGTGCGGGCCATGGTCGCGATAGCGGCGCCGATCGATTCGCCGATGGTCGGGAGACCCATCAACCCCTCGAGGCCTTGTCGCTTCAGGATGTCGCGGGCGTTCTCTGACAGCGCCGCGACAGTGTCGGCCGCGCGCCGGTAGGCGCGCACGCGGAATCGGTTCGCACCTTGGGCTTCAAGGAGCGTCGCCGCTTCGCGCAGACGATCGGCGATCGCCGCATTCAGCCGCGGCCGCTTCGGCTGAACCGGACCCGCCGGGCTCGCGCGCCGTCGCGGTGCCGCCGCCGCGGCCCGGCGCTTATTCCGCCGAGTCGGAATGGCTCGACTGCCAGCGTTGGGAGGCCTCGTCATCGGCCGCCCGCGCGTCCACCCAATTGGTGCCGCCCGGCGTCTCCTCGAGCTTCCAGAACGGCGCCTTCGTCTTCAGCCAGTCGACGAGGAACGCGCATGATTCGAACGCGGCCTGGCGATGGGCCGATGCGGTGATGACCAGAACGATGCGCTCACCCGGCTCAAGACGGCCGTAGCGATGCACGATGAGGCTGGCCTCGATCGGCCACCGGCGTTGCGCTTCCTGCTCGATCTCCGCCAGCTTGGCCTCCGTCATCTTCGGATAGTGCTCGAGTGTCATCGCCGTGATCGGCGCGCCCTCCGCCATGTCGCGCACGAGACCGACGAAGCTCACCGCGCCGCCGATCCCGCGCCGTCCCGCGGTCAGCGCGGCCAGTTCCGCGCCGGGATCGAAATCCTCTCTCTGCACGCGGATCATGGCGTTAGCCTCCCGTCATCGGGGGGAAGAAGGCGATCTCGTCGCCGGGTCGCACGGGATGGTCGAGGTCGACATATTCGTGGTTCACCGCCGCGCGCACCACGCGCAGCTCGGCAAAGGCCTTGGCATGGCCGGCACTGCGCTGTTTCAGCCACTCGACAAGCGATGCGACCGTCAGGACCCCCTGCGGCGGCGTCACGTCTTCCTCGGCGCAACCGGTCCGTGTCCGCAGCCACGCGAAATAGAGCACCCTCATCGCCGTGCCTCGATCATCGCCGGGGAATCTACCACGCTTTCCGGCGCTGCGGCCGTGGTTTGCTCGGGAAATTCGGGGCGTTTGCCCGCCCCGGCCGGGGCCCAGGCCGTGCCGAATCCGGCCGGGCGCGACGTGGGAGCCGGGCCGCTGTCCTGGTGATCGGTGTCGCGGGGCATCATCGCCCCCTCACGCCCCCGGCAATCCGCAATGGCGCATGAGGAAGGCGGCGATCCCCTCGGTATCGTCGCGCGGGAAGACTGGGCGTCCGCTTTCGGGCACGGGCGAGTCGCTCGCGATCGCGACGATGTGCGGATCGTCGGGATAGAGAAAGGGTTTGCCGCCTCGATGGACTTCGAGCTTGTCGTGGGCATGCCGCTTGAAGCCCTCGACGAGGACGAGATCGACAGGCGATAGAAGTGCCACAAGCTCGTCGAGGCTCGGCTCGGCCGTGCCGCGATGTTCGTGAATCATGGCCCAGCGCTGGCGCGACGAGACCAGCACTTCGGCCGCACCGGCCTTGCGGTGCTCGTAGCTGTCCTTGCCCGGGAGGTCGATGTCGAAGCTCTCATGTGCGTGCTTGACCGTCGAGACGCGAAGGCCCCGCGCCGCGAGGATGGGGAGGAGCCGGACGAGGAGGGTCGTCTTGCCCGCGCCGCTCCAGCCGGCAAGCCCGAAGATTTTCATCGCCGTCGTTCCGTGGCGGCGCGGTCGCTGACGAGCACCGGTGGCGTTGCTGGCATTCTTGACTGACGGATGGGGCGCGCGTCAGCCGGCGCCGCCGGCCCGGGCCCGATTGGACAGGTTTTGCGTCGCCTCGCGCGCCGCGATGTGGCGAAGGCCCCGCCGGAAATAATCATAGCCCGTGACACTCGTCAGAATGGCCGCGACCCATAATCCGACCGCGCCGATCGTCGCGAGCGTCGAAGGCGTGGCGCCGCCAAGAAGAAGAAAGATCATGGCTCCCATCTGGATGGCCGTCTTCCATTTGGCAAGGCGGCTGACGGGCAAATCGATGTGCAGGCCCGCGAGGAATTCGCGCAGGCCCGAAACCAGGATCTCGCGGCAGAGGATGATGGCGGCCGGCACGATCGTGGCGCCCGTCACATGGTGGAACGCGACCAGCATGAAGATCACGGCGGCGATGAGCAGCTTGTCCGCGATCGGATCGAGAAGGATGCCGAGATTCGATTGCTGCTGGCGGCTGCGCGCGATGTAGCCGTCGAGAAAATCGGTGAACGCGGCCGCCGCGAACACGAGGGTCGCCAGCCACGGACCGAGCGGTTCCGGCAGGAACAACAGCACCCCGATCACGGGAATCACCCCGATCCGCGACAAGGTCAAGAGATTGGGCAGGTTCGTGATCATGGGCCGTCTTGCGGGTCTCATCTCGGTCGTCGACGGAGGAGTCTCAACACCTCGGCCGCCGGCGGCGGCGAGAGATGACAGCAGTTGCGCGGAGACACCGTGATATTACCCGTCGTCGCGAAAATGATCATAGATTTTTTTCGCGACAGTCCGGTTGATGCCCTGAACCGCTTCGAGATCGGCGAGGCCGGCCTGCCGCACGCCGCGGAGCGAGCCGAAATGATGGAGAAGAGCCCGCTTGCGCTCCGCCCCGATGCCGGGAATCTCGTCGAGAGCCGACCGATCCAGGCTTTTCGACCGTTTCGCGCGGTGGGCGCCGATCGCGAAGCGATGCGCCTCGTCCCTGAGGCGCTGGAGGAAGTACAGGACGGGGTCGCGCGATTCGAGCATGACCGGCGGGCGGTCCGGGAGGAAGAATCGCTCCCGCCCGGCATTGCGATCGGGTCCCTTGGCCATCGCCACGAGGGCGAGGTCGTCGACGCCGAGATCGTCGAGCACTTTGCGTGCGGCATTCAGCTGCCCAAGACCGCCGTCGATGATCGCGAGATCCGGCCAGAGACCCCGGTCGCGTTCGGGATCCTCCTTCAGCGCGCGGGCAAATCGCCGGGTCAGCACTTCGCGCATCATGCCGTAATCGTCGCCGGGTGTGATCGCACCCGGTGTGATTGCACTGGCCGGCGGCTCCTCCGCGGGCCGGCCGGCCGCCGGCTGCGCCGCCGCGGTGCGGATCGTGAATTTGCGGTAGGCGTTCTTCATGAGCCCGTCCGGTCCGGCGACGATCATCGCGCCGTAGGCGTTCTGCCCCATGATGTGGCTGTTGTCGTAGACCTCGATTCGGCTGGGGGCGGCGTCGAGGCCGAACGCCTCGGCGACGCCTTCGAGCAAGCGGCGCTGGGAGGCGGATTCGGATTGGCGCCGGGCGAGCGCGTCGCGCGCGTTCATCAGCGCATGCTCGACGATCGCGCGCTTGTCGCCGCGTTCCGGCCGGATGACGCGGACGGCTCGCTCCGCGCGGAGCGAAAGGGCCTCGCCGATGAGCGCCTGGTCCGGCACGGTATGGCTGAGCAGGACGAGCGGCGGGGGCGGCTTGTTGTCGTAGAACTGGCCGATGAAGGCGGCGAGCACGTCTTCGAGCGCAAGGCCGCGGTCGTGCCGCGGAAAATAGGCGCGATTGCCGTTGTTGTGGCCCGCGCGGAAGAAGAAGACCTGAATCGAGACCTGATCCCCCTCCGCATGCGCGGCGATGACGTCGGCGTCGGGAAGCCCGACGACGTTGATGCCCTGATGGGCCTGGATCTGGGTCAATGCGCGGATGCGATCGCGGTAGGTGGCGGCGGTCTCGAACTCCATCGCGTCGCTCGCGCGCTCCATGCGGGCGGCGAGATCGCGCTGGATGTCCTGGCTGCGCCCGGCAAGGAAGCGGCGCGTCTGATCGACGAGGCCGTCATAGTCCTCGCGCCCGATCCGGCCGGCGCAGGGCGCCGAGCAGCGCTTGATCTGATAGAGAAGACAGGGGCGCGTGCGGCTCGCGAAGACGCTATCGGCGCATGAGCGCAACAGAAAGACGCGCTCGAGCGCATTGAGCGTGCGGTTGACGGCGCCGGCGGAGGCGAACGGTCCGAAATAGTCGCCCTTGGCGGTGCGGGCCCCCCGGAACTTCGTGATGCGCGGCCATTCGTCGTCGCTCGTCACGAGGATGTAGGGAAACGACTTGTCGTCTCGGAGAACGACGTTGTAGCG
>JBGPGW010000011.1:0-25858 GCA_041484095.1 Alphaproteobacteria bacterium
CTTGGCGACACTCTCGATGCCCTGGCGGAGAAGCTTGCGGTAGAGCGCAATCCCTTGATCGGTGGTGCCGAGATTCTCGTGGCTGTGCGCGGTGACGGGGCCCTGGCTCACCCACGCGTCCCAATCGCCGGGCGCGCGCTGGCGCGCCTCGTAGCTCGGCTCGCCCGACTGGCCGACATCGCCCGCGCCGACGGTGTAGCCGCCCGCGCGGTTCACGCGGTCGCGATAGGCGTTCAAATCCGGCAGGGTCAGGTTCTTGTCGATGTCGCCCATGCCGATCGACAGGCTGTTCGTGTCGTCGATGGGCACGGTCCAGTTGAGCGCGCCGCCTCGCCGATCGAACACGGTTTCTTCCTCCCCGTCCTCGATGCCGGCGATGCGCGTGATATTGGGCAGGATGACCTCGCTCACGCGGAAATAGAGATTCTCTTTCCAGCGGCGGACGGTCAGGTAGATCATCCCGTTCTCGCTTTCCTCCCACTCCATGGTCGGAATTTCGCCGTAGACGGGCGTGAATTGGATCTCGAACACGCGCGTGTGAAGGAAGGTGAGATGGATCGGATCCATCTCGTTCTCGCGCATCTGCAGCCAGTTGCAGGGGGAGTGCCAATAGCGGTGCACGAATTCCGCGTCATCGCGCTCGAATGCGTCGTAGACGGGAAATTCCGGCTTCGTCGCCGGCGGCCCCATATAGGCGAAGACGAGGCCCCGCCACTCGCGCGCGGGATAGGCGCCATGCCAGAGGCGATCCTTGATCGGGCTCCCTTCGGGTTCGCCCGGCGTGTCGAGGACGCGCCCGTCGATGTCGAAGTGCCAGCCGTGGTAGCAGCACTGAAGACCGCGCTCCCGGACCTTGCCGAATTCGAGCGACGTGCCGCGGTGCGGGCAATGAAGCTCGAGAACGCCGACGCGCCCCGCCCCGTCGCGAAAGACCACGAGATCCTCGCCCAAGATCCGGATGCGCTTCGGCACGTCGGTGAGGTGCGAGGAAAGACAGACCGGCTGCCAATAGCGGCGGAAGTATTCCCCGCACGGCGTGCCGCGCCCGACGCGCGTCAGCGTCGCATCGTCTTGGCGTTCGCGGTTGCTCCGATAAGCGGCGTAAGGCCCCTTGAGCCGCTTGCGGGACGCCCGCGTTTTACCATCCATCGACGTGCCCCTAGCGTTTCGGCGGCGTGAACGAGAAATCGCCGCTCCGCTCCGCGCAGACCGAGTTCTTCTTGAGCCGGCCGTCCATGATCGCCTCGATGATCGCGCGGCCGAAGGCGACGCCCAGCGCATGTTCGGCATCGGGAGTCTTCGCGCGAGGCACGCGCTTCACCGTGTTGTGGCAATAGGTGGGGATGGGGGCGTTGGTCGGTTTTCTCAAAACGCCCTTGGGATCGCGGCCCTTGGCAACGGTCTCGATCCCTTGGCGAACGAGCTTGCGGTACATGACGACGCCCTGATCGGTGTAGCCGAGCGTTTCCCGCGCGTGGCGATTGATCGGGCCTTGGCTGACCCAGGCATCCCAGTCGCCCGGTGCGCGCTGGCGCTGCTCGTAGCTGGGCTCGCCGGTCTGCCCGACATCGCCCGCCCCGACCGCGTAGGCGCCGGAGCGGTTCATGCGGTCGGTGTAGGCCGTGCGCCCTTCGAGGACGAGGTTCTTGTCGATGTCGCCGAAGCCGATGTTGATGGAGTTCGTATCGTCGATCGGAACCACCCAGTTGAGCGCACTGCCCCGCCGATCGAACACGATCTCCTCCTCCGCGTCGTCGATGCCGGCGACGCGCACGATGTTCGGCATGATCATGTCGTTGACGCGGAGGTAGAGATTCTCGCCCCAGCGCCGCACCGTGAGATAGCACATGCCGATCGGGGTCTCGCGCCACTCCATCGTCGGGATTTCGCCGTAGACGGGCTGGAACTGCACGCCGAAGAGCCGCGTATGCAGAAAGGCCAAGTGGACGGGATCCATCTCGTTCTCGCGCACCTGCAGCCAATTGCACGGCGAGACGCGGTAGCGATGGGCGAACTCGGCGCCGTCGCGCTCGAAGGCGTCATAGACGGGAAACTCAGGCACCTGGTCGGGCGGCCCCATATAGGCGAAGACGAGCCCCATCCACTCGCGCGCGGGATAGGCGCCGTGCCAGACGCGGTCCTTGATCGGACTGCCCTGGGGTTCGCCGGGCGTGTCGAGGATGCGTCCATCAATATCGAAGTGCCAGCCGTGATAGCAGCATTGGATGCCGCATTCGCGAACCTTTCCGTATTCGAGCGACGTCCCGCGATGCGGGCAGTGGAGCTCGAGCACGCCGATGCGTCCCGACCCGTCCCGGAACGCAACGAGGTCTTCGCCCAGGATTCGCACGCGGCGCGGCACGTCCGTGAGATGCGATGAAAGACAAATCGGATGCCAAAAGCGCCGCAAATACTCACCGCCCGGCGTGCCGCGTCCGACCCGGGTCAAGACATCGTCCGGCGCGATGTCGCGCGTGCTTTTGTAGGCGCTAAATGGCGCCTTGAGACGCGTCACGCGCGTCGTCGCTTTCTGTTCTCCGTCCATGTCGTGGCCTCGATTGTGCGGTTAGGGGTTGAGATCGAGCGCGGCGGCGTTCGGCCGGCGCAACTCGCCGCTCATGAGCGCCTTCGTGATTCGCCGGCCGAAAACGAGGCTCACGGCGCGATCCTCCTCCGCCGTCGGCCGCGGTGGAACGCGCTTCACGGTGTTGTGCGAAAACGTCTGGATCGGACCGTTGATCTGCCGGACGAGGCCCTGCGGGTCCTCCCCGCGCTTGACCGCGCGGATACCGCGGCGGAGCAGCTTTCTGTACATGGACACGCCCCGGTCCGTGAGGCCCAGGTTTTCCCAGCCGTGGCGCGTGATGCCGCCTTGGCTGACCCACGCATCCCAATCGCCGGGCGCCTTCTGGCGCTGCTCGTAGGTCGGCTCGCCGGTCTGGCCGACGTCGAACGGCCCCATATACGTCTTTCCCGCGCGCACCATGCGATCGAGATAGCCGTCGCGGGTCGGATCGGGAAGTCTCTCTTCGTGGTCGTCCCAGCCGATCGTCAGGCTGTTCGTGTCGTCGATCGGCACGACCCAATTGGTGGTGCCGCTGCGGCGGTCGAACACCGTCTCGCCCTCGCCATCCTCGAGTCCGGCAACGCGGGCGATGTTGGGCAGGATCATGTCGTTCGACCGGAGATAGAGATGATCCTTCCAGCGCCTCACGGTGACATACATCATGCCGACGGGCGTCTCCAGCCACTCCATCGTCGGAAGCGCGCCGAAGACCTCGACGAACTGAACGCCGAAAAGACGCGTGTGCAAGAACGTTATGTGGACGGGGTCCATCTCGTTTTCGCGAATCTGGAGCCAGTTGCAAGGCGAGTGGACCGTGTGGGGCACGAGGCGCTTGCCCGGCCGCACGAACAGATCATAGATCGGAAATGCGGGCTTCTCTTCGAGCGGGCCGAAATATGCGAAGACGATGCCTTCGTATTCGTGCGTCGGATAGGCGCCGTGGCAATGGCGGTCCTTGATCGGGCTGCCGCTCGGCTCGCCCGGCGTGTCGAGAATCCGCCCGTCGATATCGAATTGCCAGCCGTGATAGCAGCAGCGGATTCCGCGGTCCTGGATCTTGCCGTATTCGAGCGAGGTGCCGCGGTGCGGGCAGTGCCGGTCGAGCAAACCGATCCGGCCCGACCCGTCCCTGAACAGCACCAAATTCTCGCCGAGAATGCGGATCGCGCGCGGCAGATCCCTAAGCTCCGAAGCGAGAGCCACCGGCTGCCAATAGCGTCGCAAATACTCACCACATGGCGTGCCGCGCCCGACGCGAGTCAATTCCTCGTCGATGCCGCCCCGCTCGACGCGCTCGTAAGCACGGTAGGGGCCGGTAAGCGTCGTCGCACGTTTGACCATGACACCCTCTCCCCGAAGAAGAGTAGCTCCAACCGCCGGAAATCCTCAAGCAGGGGCGACCGCAGGCGTAAAGCCGCCGCGGCGGCGCCACCGCAGGAAGAGCGTCCCGACGATCGCGAAGTTAGCCAAATTGAGGGCAAAGCCCAGATAGAATGCGAGATGATAGCTGCCGGTCATGTCGAAGATATGCCCGCCGAACCATCCGCCGACCGCCATCCCGACCGCCCCGCCCATCAGCACGCTTGGAATCCGCCAACCGACGCCGCGCGCCGGAAACAGCTCGCGAATGATGACCGCGTAGCTCGGCACGATACCGCCAAAGCCGAGACCGAAGATGATTGCGACGATGAACAGCCCCGTGAGGCTGCTCACCTCCGCGAACATCAGCAACGAGACGGCCTGAAGACCCGAACCGAGCAACAGCGTTTTCAGCCCGCCGATCCGATCCGAAAGCGCGCCGAGAGCGAATCGGCTCGTGAAGCTCACGGCCAGCGCGACCGACAGGAGTTCAGCCGCCCGCGCCGTCGGGTGGCCGATGTCGCTCGCATGCGAAACGAGGTGGACGAGCGGCGTGGCCATCGCGCCGCAGCAGCAGACGATCGCGAGAAACAACCCGAAAAGAACGAGGTTCGGATTGAGGCCGAGAACACGGTCGCCGGAAAAATTTTGAGCCGGCGCGTCTCTCCTGTGCACGACGCCGAAACCCGGCGGGGCACGCTTCACGACGGCGGCAAGCGACAGCATGGCAAGAAGCGAGAACACCCCGAACCACAGATATGTCGTCTGCCAGCCATAGGTCTCGTTGGAATAGCGGAAGAGATGCGGCCACGCCGCGCCGGAGACGCTTTGCCCGCTCGCGACGAGCGCCACGGCAAGACCGCGCCGGCGCACGAACCACCGCGTGGTGTTCGCGATGAGGGGCGAGAACAGCGTACTCACGCCGAACAGGCCGACGAGGAGGCCGTAGGCCAGATACATCTGCCACGGCGCCTTCATGACGCTGACGAGGATAAGACCGATGCCGATCGATGTTGCGCCAAGCAGCGTGACCGGAGCCATGCCGCGCCGTTCGGACCATAGCCCCATGAGAATGCCGCCGACGCCTTCGGCCAAAAGACAAAACGCATAGGCGAGCGAGGGCACCGCGCGCGGCCAGCCGAAATCGGCGGCGATCTGCTTTAACGACACGGCCAGCAAAAGCGTCGCGCCAAGACCGATCATGATCAGGGCCGCGGATGCATACGCGACGATCCATGCCTCACGGCTGTCGGGTTGTGCGGTTTCTTGAATCACCTTCACCGGCCTCTGACTGATGCGCCGCGACGCGCGCTAAAACTTGACCTGCCTACGGACCCATTCGCTTCGCGACTTCCTCGAGCATCACTTCGGTGGCGCCGCCCCCGATGGTATGCACGCGGGCATCACGCGCCATGCGTTCGATCGCGCATTCGCGCATGACGCCCATTCCACCATGGAACTGCAAGCAGGCGTAGATGACCTCGTTCACGAGTTCCCCGCCCCACGCCTTCGCCATCGACACTTCCTTGACGCAGTCGAGGCCTTGGCTGTCCATGAACGCAGTGTGATAGACGAGATGGCGAAGCGCCTCGACTTGCGATGCCAGCATGGCAAGGCGCTGGCGGATGACCTGCTTGTCCCAGAGCGTCCCGCCGAAGGCCTTGCGCGTCATGACATAGTCGAGCGCGATCTCGATCGCCTTGTCGGCCTCTCCGACATAGAGCGCCGCCGCGACGAGCCGCTCGTTCTGGAAATTGTCCATGACCGCGTAGAATCCCTTGCCCTCCTCCCCGAGGAGCGCATCGGCGGGCAGGCGCACGTCCTCGAACACGATTTCAGCCGTGTCGGAACAGAGCCAGCCCATCTTCTCGAGTTTTTTCGCGACCTTGACGCCGGGCGTGCGCCGCTCGACGAGGAACATGGACATGCCGCGCGACGGCTTGACCGAGGTGTCGGTCCGCGCCGCGACGACATAGAGATCGCCGTAGACGCCGTTCGTGATGAAGCGCTTCGTTCCATTGAGGATCCAGCCATTGCCCTCGCGGCGGGCGGCCGTGCGCAGGCCCTGGACATCGGAGCCCGCATCCGGCTCCGTCACCACGATTGCGGTGATCGTCTCGCCCTTGACGATCGGGGGAAGGTAGCGCCGCTTCTGATCGTCGCTGCCCGCGCGGACGATATGCGGCGTCGCCATGTCTGTGTGGACGAGCGCGGTCATCGTGAACCCGCCGAAGGTACAGCGGGCCAGTTCCTCCGCGAACGCCACCGAGGCGAGCGCATTCATCCCGCTGCCGCCATAGGCCTCGGGACAGCGAATGCCCAGAAAGCCGAGTGTGCCCATCTGCCGAAGCACGTCGCGCGGAATCATGCCCTCGGCTTCCCATGCCGCCCCGTTGGGCAGCACGACGTCATCGACGAATCGCCGGACTTGGCGTTGCAGGAGCCGGAGGTCGTCGCTGAGATGAATCGGGTCCACGATATGTCCCTCGTCTTGCCCGGTTTATAGCGTGTCCGACCTGGCGGCGCGAGCGACGCCCGGCGCGTTAGCCCCTTTGCGCCACCCGAACCAGAAACCATAATGGACCGGTGCTCGGTCGACAGGGGCAAACAGGGAGCGGGTCATGCGCGAATGCGATTTTCTCATTATCGGCGCCGGCATCGCCGGTACCTCGGCGGCGTTTCACCTGGTCAAGAAGGGCAAGAAAGTCATCATCCTCGAGCGCGAGAGCCAACCGGGGTATCACTCGACCGGGCGTTCGGCCGCGGTCTTCACGGAGAATTACGGCCCCCGCCTCATGCGCGTCATGTCGGTGGTGAGCGGCCCTTTCCTCAGAAAGCCCCCCGAAGGCTTCTCGGACATCCCCCTCCTCCACCAGCGCGGCGTGGTGTTCATCGCCCGCAACGACCAGGTCGACACGCTCAATGCGATCGTGAAGGAACTCTCGGAGCTGTCGAAGACGCTCCGCAGCATCGACAAGAAGGAGGTGCTTCGGCGCTGCCCCATGCTCAGGGTCGAATATCCGGCCGCGGGGGCGCTCGATGACTCGACTGCCGATATGGACGTGAACGCGATTCACCAGGGCTACCTCCGGGGCGCCAAGAAAGGCGGCACCGAAGTGATCTGCGACGCCGAGGTGCTGTCGCTCAAGCGCTCGGGCGGCAAATGGCAGGCGAAGACGAAAGCCGGCGATTTCGCGGCGCCGGTCGTGATCAACGCGGCGGGCGCCTGGGCCGACGTCATCGGCGAGATGGCGGGTGCCAGAAAAATCGGCCTTCAGCCCAAGAGGCGCACCGCCATCATCTTCGACGGGCCGCAGGGAGTCGAATTCGCGAAGTGGCCGATCGTCGCGGATTGCGAGGAGAAGTTCTATTTCAAGCCGGACTCGGGCCGCATGCTGGGCTCACCCGCCGATGAGACGCCCGTGCCGCCCCAAGACATCCAGCCCGACGACGAGGACGTGGCGCTCGTCGCCGACCGGATCGAGACGTGCTCGACATTGTCGGTCAAGCGCATCGTGCGCAAATGGGCGGGCTTGCGCAGCTTCGTCAAGGACAAGTGCCCGGTCGTCGGCTTCGCGCCGGATGCGGAGGGATTCTTCTGGCTCGCGGGGCAAGGCGGCTACGGCATCCAGACGTCTTATGCCATGGGCATGACCGCCGCCTCGCTGCTCACCGGCGGCGGCGTGCCGGAGGCGGTCAGGGCCCTCAAGGTCAGCGAGGCCGATATCGGCCCCGCGCGCTTGTGGCAATGACCAACTCGCGAGCAACGGGCCGGCGCGCCCGTTGCTCGCAGTTCCATCTTCAGACGATCAAGCCCCGGACTGTAGCGCCTTCGCCACGCCCGGACGCGCCTTCATCTTCGCCGCCCATGCCTTGAGTTTTTCCAAACCCGCTGTCTTGCTGAGAAGCTCCTCTCGGCCCGCGACGACGGAGATGAGCGCCAAATCTGCGATGGTCGGCTCCGACCCCGCGAGAAATAGCTTCTTGCCCAGGCGCTGATCGAACACCTTCATGAGGTTCACGAAGCGATCCTCATAGAACTTGGCGTTCGACGGTGTCTTGTCGGGCAAGGCCGACGAGGCATAGAAGATCGCCGACGACGCCGGCGCCGCGTCGTTCTGCGCGGCCATGAACCATTGCAACGTCTCGGCACGGGCCGCCGGGTCCTTGGGCAGGAATTTCCCGGTCTTCTCCGCGAGGTGCAGCAGGATCGCGCCCGACTGGGCCAGCACGGTCTTCGTCCCGCCGGATTCCTCGACAAGGACCGGGATCGTTCCTTGCGGATTGAGCTCGAGAAATTCCGGTTTCTTTTGATCACCCTTGGCAAGATCGACTTTGTGAACGATGTAGGGCAGCTCGCATTCCTCGAGCATCACCGCGGCGCGGCGGCCATTGCCCGTCGGCGCCATATAGAGATGGTACATCTCGTCCTCCCTCTTTCTTGCTTTCTCGACGTCACGTGGCTGCGAGTTTCGCTGAGACTCGCCCGTCGCGCAATGTCAGTTGGCGATCACCGTTCCGGCACCGGCCGCCCTGGCGCGGCGATAGGCCAGCGCCCCGATCGCCGTGTCCTGGACGCCCGTCCCCGTCAGGTCGCAAATCGTGATTTCGTCGTTGTGTTGGCGCCCCGCAGCCCGGCCATTGACGATCGCGCCGAGCTCGACGACGGCCGCCGTATCCCTAAGCGCGCCCGCGGCCAGGGCATGGTGCAGCTCGCCCATCTTTTCGCACTGGCTGACCCGGTCGACGACCACGCGGTGGGCCTTGGCGAAACACGCTGCGTCCAGTTCCTGCTTGTCCGCGAGATCGGCGCCCATCGCCGTGATGTGCTGGCCGGGCTTGAGCCATTCGGCCTTCACGATCGGCGATTTCACGGGCGTGGTCGTGACGACGACATCGGCCGCGCGCACCGCCGCTTCCGCGCTGGCTGCGACTGAGACATCGAGCCCAAGCGCCTTCGACATGTCATCCGCATAGGCCTTCGCCTTTGCGCCGTCGCGACCCCAGACGAGCGCCCTCGTCAATTTTCGGACGACCATCAGCGCCTCGAGCTGATAGCGCGCCTGCACGCCCGTTCCGATGATCGCCGCCGTGAGCGGGCCTTGTCGCGCGAGATGCTTCGCCGCGACCGCACCCGCGGCCGCCGTCCGGACATCGGTGAGATATGCATTATCCAGAAGCACGGCCTCGACAACGCCCGTCTTTGCCGAGACGAGCACGACGCTCGCCGGCGAATTCGGCAGGCCCAGTTTGTGGTTGTTGAAGAAACCCGCGCCGATTTTCACCGCGAAATAGTCGAGGCCGCTCACATAGGCGCTCTTGATGTCGACATCACCCGCGTGCTCGGGCACCGAGATATGCATGATCGGCGGCATCGCTGCCCTGCCTTCAGCCAACCATCCGAAGGCGGCCGCGATCGCATCCACGATTTCATCATCGAGACGCACGGCAGCGCGCAGCTCGCGTTCGGTCAGGATCGTCACATCCGGCATCACCGCGCCCCACTCGTTCGCGTTCGCTCAGGCCGGCTCGCGCGCGACCATTTCGATCTCGACGCGCGAGCCGAAGGGCAGCGCCGCGACGCCGATCGTCGTCCGTGCCGGAAACGGCCGGTTGAACTGCCGTTCGTAAATCGCATTCATCGCGGCAAAATCATTCATGTCGACGAGGAAGACGTTGACCTTGACGACATCGTCCATCGTGAGGCCGGCGGCATCGAGAACCGCGCGCAGATTGGCGAAACACTGGAGCGTTTGGCCTTCAAGCCCGCCATCGGCGAGCGCGCCTGTTGCCGGATTCATCGGAGTCTGGCCCGCGAGATAGACGAAGCCGTTCGCGCGCACCGCGACCGAATAGGGTCCAATGGCCGGCGCCTTCGGCGTGGTGATCGCATCGCGCGTCATCGTGTCCGCTCCCTCAAAATACCCGATGTCAGTCAAGACCGTCGAGCCACGCCCGGCGCGCCGCAACGATCTCGACGAGACGCGTCGCCGGCGCATTCGTGCCCGAGAGGACGAGCGCCATGGGCCCGCGCCCGGCCTTGACCTTGCCCGACAAAAGGGCCGCGATGCCGACCGCGCCGGCGCCTTCGAGCACGAGATGCTCCCGGTCGAATGCGTAGGCCATCGCGTCCGCAATCTCGTCCTCGGATACGAGAACGAAATCATCGACCAGGTCCATCACCATTCGAAACGTATGGGCGTTGTCGAGAAAGATGCCGCCCTGAAGACTGTCGGCCAGGCTGTCGACGTCGGGAATCTGAATGGGCTTGCCGGCTTTGAGGCTTTCGTACATGGCGGCCCCGCCTTCCATCGAAATGCCGACGACGCGGCAGCCGGGTTTGGCGGATTTCAGCGCGCATGCGATCCCGCCGATGAGCCCGCCGCCGGAGATGGGAACGAGGACCGTGTCGATCTCCGGAATATCCTCGAGAATCTCGAGCCCGATCGTCCCTTGCCCGGCGATGACGAAGGGATCGTCGAACGGGTTCACCATGACGAGACCTTGTTCGCGGACGAGACGGAACGCGACCTCCGCTGCATCGTCCTGGCTCTGTCCGGAGACGATCAACTCCGCCCCGAGCACGCGGATAGCGGCTCGTTTATTCTCCGGCACGAGGTTGGAGAGGCACACGGCCGCCTTGAGCCCGATCCGCCGCGCGACATGCGCCACGGCACGCCCGTGGTTGCCGGTGGACACCGCGACGACGCCGCGCTGGCGCTCGGCTTCGGTCAGCGAGAGGAGCTTGTTCGAGGCGCCGCGCACCTTGAACGAGCCGGTGTCCTGCACGGTTTCGAGCTTGAAGTGCACGGGCACGCCGAGGCGAGCCGACATCGACGGCGAGGGCACGAGAGGCGTGCGGCGGATCACCGGAGCAATCCGCCGCCGCGCTTCATAGATATGACCGAGGGTAACGCGCCCGGCAGTCATCGATGACGAACGCTCGTCAAGCCGTCGTGCGCCCTATGCGGCCTTCCAAAGCCCTTCGCGCGTGATCTCGTCGGTCAGCTTGTCGAGGCCGCGCTTCGTCCGCGCGACGATGTCATCGATCTCGGCTTTGGTGACGCAGAGCGGCGGAGAGAACGCCAAGAGATCGGCATTCGGCATGGCGCGCGCGATCAAGCCTTCGGCCAAGCATGCCTGCGAGACCCGGATGCCGATCTTGTGCTTGGGCTCGAAGCGCTGCTTTTTCTTCCTGTCGGCGACGAACTCGATACCGGCCAGGAGGCCGAGCCCGCGGACTTCGCCCACCAGCGGATGGTTGCCGAAGGTCTTGTGCAACTGTTCCTGGAAGTAGGCGCCGACGCGCTTGGCGTTGCCGACCATGTCTTCCTTCTCGAGGATATCGAGATTCGCGAGCCCGGCGGCGGCGGCGCAGGGATGACCGGAATAGGTGTAGCCGTGGCCCATGGCGCCGATTTCGACGGATTTTTCCTGGATCAACGCGCAAACCTTGTCGGACACGATGGCACCAGAGAGCGGCTGATAGGCCGACGTGACGCCCTTGGCGATCGTCACGAAGTCCGGCTCGATCTTGTAGATGTTGGAGCCGAACATCTCACCGAGCCGCCCGAAGCCGCAAATGACTTCGTCGACGATGAGAAGGATATCGTACTTCTTGAGGACCTTCTGCACTTCCTCCCAATATCCTTCGGGCGGAACGATGATGCCTCCGGTGCCCATGATCGGCTCGCCGATGAAGGCGCCCACCGTCTCGGGACCTTCCTTGAGGATCGCCGTCTCCAACTCTTCCGCGAGCTTCTTCGAGTACTCGCGCTCGGTCATGCCCGGCTCGGCATTGTAATAATAGTGCGGCGTGGACAGGTGGATGATCGGGCCGATCGGCAGATTGAAATACTTGTGGAAGACAGGCAGGCCCGTGAGGCTGCCGGCGAATATGGTCGAGCCGTGATAGGCGCGCCAGCGCGAAATGATCTTCATCTTCTTCGGCTGGCCGCGGAGCGTGTTGTAGTACCAGACGAGCTTCACGTTCGTTTCGTTGGCATCCGAGCCCGACAAACCGAAATAGACGCGCGCCATGTTGGGCGGCGACAGGCGAATGATGCGATCGGCGAGACGGATCGCCGGCTCGTTCGAGTGCGAGGCGTAGACATGGTAGTAGGCCAGCTTCTTCGCCTGCTCGTAGATCGCCTCGGCGATCTCGGTGCGGCCATAGCCGATGTTGACGCAATAGAGACCGCCGAACCCGTCGATGAAGGTCTTGCCGGAGCGATCCGTAATGGTGATGCCCTTGGCCGTCTCGATGATCCGGGGCGTGCCCTTCACATGGTCGGAGAGCGAGGTGGAGGGGTGCATGAAATGCTGCCGATCCATATCCTCAAGCGAAACGTTGCGTGCTGCCTCTTGAGCCATCTCGTTCTCCCTTGTGACTGCTGTGGCTGGGGGCGGCGGCCGGGAAGGGCCGGCCGCGGCGTTCTGGCCTACCGATTCGGGAACGCCGTTAACCCTGTTAAGGCGAGACTAGCGCCCCGAACGCCCCCCCGCAATGTCGCCCCGGTGGACCCCGGAACGCATGTACGGTAGGCTTATAAAACCTGTCAGGGCCATGCTGAACCCGCCCGGAACCCGCGGTCGGCAGGGGCCCCACTCATGGAGGAGAACATGGCGGTCTACAAGACGCGGCGGTCGGCAGAGAGCTATGGTCAGGCCGTCGGCATTCTGCTGCTCGATGCCAAGGCGCCGTTCATTCCAGGCGACGTGGCCAATGCAAGTTCATACAGCTACCCCGTAATCTACAAGACGGTCGAAGGTCTTTCGACGGCGGTCTGTCTCAACGGCGCGCCCGAATTCAACGTGAAGATGGCCGAAGCGGCCAAGGAACTCGAAGCGGCCGGCGTGCGCGGTATTTCGTCCGATTGCGGCTTCATGCTGCAGTTCCAGGACGCCGTGCGCGAGGCCGTGAAAGTTCCCGTCGCGCTGTCGAGCCTTCTGCAGATCCCCTTCATTGCAAAGACGCTCGAGCCCTCGCGGCCGATCGGCGTCATCACGGCGGACTCGACGAACCTTACACCTGACTTCCTCACGCGCGGCGGAATCGACGTTCCCAACCCGATCATCATCCGCGGCATGCAGGACGAGCCCGAGTTCAAGACGGCGGTCCTTCAGGAAAAGGGGACGCTCGATTCGGACCTCATCACCGAGGAAACCGTCCGCATCGCCAGGGACATGGTGAAGAAGCACCCGACCATGGGGGCGATCCTGCTCGAATGCTCCATGCTGCCGCCCTACGCCAAGGCGGTACAGGATGCGATCGATCTGCCTGTCTATGATTTCGTCAGCATGATCGATTATCTCGAATCGGGCCTGCATCAGCAGGCCTATCGCGGTCAGTACTAGGACGGGGGAGAACGCCCATGCCTGTCTACAAAGCGCGACCCAAGGCCGAAGCTTACGGCTACTGCATCGGCATCCTGTTGCTCGACTATCGCGGCGCGTTCGTGCCGGGCGATGTCGGCAACGCAACGACCTACGGCTATCCCGTGCTCTACAAGACCGTACCGGGTGCCACGTCGGCCCGCGTCTTCGCGGCCGATCCGGAACTCGAGACTGACGTTATCAAGGCGGCACAGGAGCTCGAGGCCCAAGGTGCCAAGGGCATCTCTTCCGACTGCGGCTTCTTCATGAACTTCCAGAGCGCCGTCGCCAAGTCGGTCAATATCCCGGTGGCGATGTCGAGCCTTCTGCAATTGCCCTTCGTCGCCCAGTTCATCGGCAAGAAGCGCTCGATCGGCGTCATCACGGCGGATTCACGCGCGCTCGGCAATCGCGTGCTCGAACTGACGGGACTCAAGAGCGAGACCAACCTCGTGGTCCGCGGCATGCAGGACGAGCCCAATTTCGACAAGATGATCGCAAAGGAAGGCGACCACCTCGACACCGACAAGATCGAGGCCGAGACGGTCGCGGTCGCCAAGCGCATGGTGAAGGAGAATCCGGACATGGGAGCCATCGTCCTCGAATGCTCCATGCTCCCGCCCTATTCGAAGGCGGTGCAGGAGGCGACGGGCCTGCCGGTTTTCGACTTCATCAACATGATCGACTACCTGCAGCGTGGAACGCACGCCAAGAGCTACGACGGGCGCTATTATTGATCGGGCCGAGCGGCCCGAGAGGGATCGGCGCCGGGCCCTTGGCCCGGCGCTTTTCCTTTGTACCGGCCCTTGCAGAGGCGACCGGCTGGACCCATATAAAGCTCACAATCCTTGCTTTGGCGCATTTCGCCGACCCGCCTTCGAGCGACCGTCCCAAGAAATCCCCCTCAGCCTAGATTGTCGCGTCGGACGCCTTTTGCGCCCGATGCGCACACGCATAATCACAGGAGACTTGAATTGGCTACTGGTACTGTCAAATGGTTCAACCCCGCGAAGGGCTTCGGTTTCATTCAACCGAGCAACGGCGGGCAGGACGTGTTCGTTCACGTGAGTGCGCTCGAGAGCGCTGGCCTCGCCACCCTCAATGAGGGACAGAAGGTGAATTACGAGCTTGCGAGCGAACGCGGCCGAACCAAGGCGGTCAATATACAGATCGCCGCTTAAGGCGGAATCCGCTGAAGTGAAGGGCGCCGGAGGCAACTCCGGCGCCTTTTATTTTCAGCCGGCCGGGATGGCCGGCGCGCCGTCCCTCCGATCGTCGACCCCAAACGCACGGGCGAAATTGACGCTCAAGCCCGCGCTCTGATACTGAGCAGAGGGCGAGACTGGGAACCACGCGACGGAGATGGTCATGGCGACCGCTGCCGGAATCAGCACAGCGGGCGTCCGCATCGGCATCGACGTCGGCGGAACCTTCACCGATCTCGTCCTGTGCCTTCCGGATCAGACGCTCTTCGTCAACAAGACGTCCACGACCCCAGCCGATCCCGGCGAGGGCGTGATCCAGGGACTCCAATCGGTCCTCAAAGCCGCCGGTGTCGCGCCCGCGCGCGTCGGTGAAATCGTTCACGGCACCACCGTCGCCTCCAACACCATTCTTCAGAAATCCGGCGCACGGACAGGCGTGCTCGCCACGAAAGGTTTTCGTGACGTGCTCGAGATCGCGCGCATTCGCACGCCGGGCATGTTCGACCTTGCCTGGGACAAGCCCGAGCCGCTTGCACCGCGCCGCTATCGTCTTGAGGTCACTGAGCGGATCGCCGCCGACGGCGCGATCGTGACGCCGCTCGTCGAGGTCGATGTGATCGCGGCGGGACGGCGGTTCGCGGCCGAAGGCGTCGCAAGCGTGGCCATAGCCTTCATCAACAGTTATGCCAACCCCGCCCACGAGATCGCGGCCGAGCGCTTGCTTCGGGCTCATTTTCCCGCGCTTCTCGTGACGGCGTCCACGAGCGTCCTTCCCGAAATGAAGGAATACGAGCGCACCAGCACCACCGTCGTGAACGCCTACATCCTGCCCGCCATGCAGGCTTACCTACGGCGCCTGTCCGAGAGGCTCGTGGCGATCGGAATCACGGCACCGCTCCAAGTCATGGCATCCAACGGCGGCATGATCGGCGGGGCGCAGGCGGCTTCGAAGCCCGTCTATGCCGTCGCTTCGGGTCCGGCTGGCGGTGTCACGGGCGCGGCCCGCCTGGGCGCCATTCGCGGTGACAAGGACCTCATCGTCTTCGACATGGGAGGCACGACGGCCAAGGCGGCGATCATCGAAAACGGCGAGCCGCTTCTCACCACGGAATATGAATTCCGCGACGGCATCACCTCGCCATCGCGCTTCATCAAGGGTGGGGGCTACATGCTCAAGGTGCCATCGATCGACATCGCAGAGGTCGGCTCCGGCGGCGGATCGATTGCCGAGATCGATGCGGGCGGGCTCCTCGTGGTGGGGCCGAAATCCGCCGGCGCGGACCCCGGACCGGCCTGCTACGGCCGCGGCAACGACAAACCGACCGTCACCGACGCCAATATGGTTCTCGGCTATCTCAATCCTGTCGCGTTGGCCGGCGGCTCTCTCGCTGTCTTGCCGGCGCGGTCCGAAGCGGCGGTTCTCGGCCATGTGGCGCGGCGCCTCGGCCTCGATGCCGTCGCGGCGGCCCACGGCATCCGCCAAGTTGCCAACGTCAACATGGCGCGCGCCATCCGCTCGGTCACGATCGAACGCGGCCGCGATCCCCGCGGGATGACGCTGATGGCCTTCGGCGGGATGGGGCCGGCCCATGCCGTCGACGTCGCGCGGCTGCTCGGCATCACGCGGATCGTCGTGCCGGCGGCGCCGGGCGTCTTCGCGGCCCTCGGCATGCTGGCGGCGGATGTCGAACATGACTTCGTCAAGGCTGTTCTCCGCCCCCTCGACGGATTGGACATGGAACGCGTGAGACAGGTCGCGGATGAATTGGGGCACAACGGCGAAGCCATGCTCCGCGCCGAGGGATACGAGGCGCGCGAGATGGAATTCGCCTACCTCGCCGATCTTCGCTATGTCGGCCAGTCCTCGGATTTGTCGGTGCCCCTGCCGGCGACGCTGATCGCGGATGGCATTGACCCGGCAGCCCTTGCCGCGGGTTTCGCGCGCGAGTACAGGGCGACCTTCGGCTACGTGAACGACGAGCCGATCGAACTCGTCAATTTGCGCCTCATGGCGCGCGGGCGGCGGCCGAGCCGCCTCGATTTCAGGGCGATCACGCTCGATCCGCAATCGCTTCACGGCAGTGCGGGCACGCGGCCCGTTTCGTTCACGCGCGCGGAGGGTTTCGTCCATGCGACGCTCCTCGCGCGGAGCGCGCTGGGCGGCCGACCCGTAGCCGGGCCCGCCATCATCGAATCGTACGACAGCACGATCGCCGTGCCGCCGGGAACGACCGCCCGCGTCGACGTGGCGGGCAGCGTGCTCGTCGAGCTCGATCGCTGATACGGGACACAACGCAATGCAAATCGACCCCATCACATTCGCCGTCGTCAAGAACGCGCTCGATTCGCTGGCCGACGAGGTCGCCTACACCGTCCTCCGCACCGCACGCTCGGAGATCGTCAAGGACGTCATGGATTATTCCGCCGCGATCTGCGACCGGGAGGGGCGAATGGTCGTCCAGGCGAAGACCATAGCGCTCCATCTCGGCGCCGTGCCCGAGGCGATGGGCGAGGTCCTGCGCCGATACGGCAACGACCTCCATCCCGGCGATGCCATCATCATCAACGATCCCTATCAGGGCGGCATGCACCTGCCCGACATCTTCATGTTCTTGCCCATCTTCCACGACGACACGCTCATCGGCTTCAGCGTCGTCATCTGCCATCACACGGATGTGGGCGGGCGCGTCGCCGGCTCGAATGCCAGCGATTCGACGGAGATCTTCCAGGAAGGGCTGCGTATCCCCGTCCTGAAGCTTTACGAGAAGGGCGTGATGAACGAGACGCTCTCGCGCATCATCGACCGCAACGTGCGCGTGCCGGACCGGGTCCTGGGCGATCTCAAAGCGCAGTATGCGGCGTGCCAGGTGGGCGCGCGGGAGCTCGGCAAGCTGTTCGAGCGCCACGGCGACGCGGCCATGAACGCCTACATGGCCGAAGTCATCGACTACGCCGAACGCATGACGCGCGCCGAGATCCGCACCTGGCCCAAGGGGACCTTCACCTTCACGGACTACATCGACGATGACGGATTCAGCGACCGGCCGATTCCCATCACGGCAGCGGTGACCGTCCACGACGATCACGTTTCGGTCGACTACGCCGGAACGTCGCCCCAGGTGCGTGCCGCGATCAACTCCACCCTGTCCTATACGAAATCCTGCACCTATCTCAGCGTTCGCTGCGCGCTCAAGGGCGACATCCCGAACAACGAAGGCGTCTTCCGCTGCGTCGAGGTCAGGGCGCCGGAAGGATCGATCCTCAATCCGCGGTCGCCGGCTCCCGTCGCGGCGCGCGCGCTTACGGGATATCGGGTGATGGATGCCATGTTCGGCGCGCTCGCCAAGGTCGTGCCCGATCGCATTCCCGCAGCCGGAGAGGGCGGCAACACCGTCGTGAGTCTTGCCAGTCAGCGAAAAGACGGGAGCCCTTCGATCATCGTCGACATGATCTGCGGCGCCTGGGGCGGGCGTCCGGACAAAGACGGCATCGAGGCGATCACCAACCCATCCCAGAACCTCTCCAATACGCCGGTCGAGGTGCTCGAGGCAAATCATCCGGTCCGGATCGAGGAATATGCGCTTCTGCCCGACAGTTGCGGTGCCGGCACGTGGCGCGGCGGCCTCGGGCTCACGCGCACCTACCGGGTGCTCGCCGATCAGGCCCAGCTTCAGCTTCGCTCGGACCGCATGCGATTTCCGCCCTACGGCCTCGATGGCGGCGAACCCGGCCGCGCGACGCACAACACGCTTGATTCCGCGGGCGTCGCGGCCGCCCTGCCAAGCAAGGTGACGCGCGGGCTCACGAAGGACCACGTCCTGCGCCATGAACAGGCGGGAGGCGGCGGATTCGGCGATCCGCTGGCACGCGATCCCTCGCGGGTCGCGCATGACGTCTGGAACGAGAAGATCACCGCGGATTACGCCCGACGGCATCATGCCGTCGTCGTCGACCCCGCAACGGGTGCGCTCGACCGAGCGGCAACGGAAACGCTTCGCGCCGAACGCGGACGCGCGTCCTGATCCCGGGATCGCGGCGCGTCGTTCACCTCAGCGTCGGCGGCGGAATTCTCTTCTAGTTCGCGATCAGCTCGCGCGGCGCGTGGCAGACCTGCTCGCATCCCCTTGCCGTCACGACGGAGGTTTCGCCGAGCGACATCGAAAGGCCCGTGCGGTCGTCGAGAAGCATGATCTGCTTGAAGAAGACCATGCCGGGCTCGAGCACCTGCGGATTGCCGGCGTGGATGAAGCAGCCGTCCATCCAGGTCGGCGGAAAATTGGCGCCGACCGTATAGCCGCATGCCGGCAGCGTCGTGCGCGCGTAACGCGATCCCTTCAGCACCTTGGCCTGTGCGTCGAAAACATCGCCGACGGTCTTCCCCGGGCGCAAATCACCTTCGGCCGCATCGAGCGCATCGCGCGCCGCCTGGAACATACCGCGATGGCGCGGATCGACCTTGCCCGTCAGAACGACGAACATCATGACGGTATGATAGTGGCGGTAGGACGCCGCGAACTCGAAGGTCGACTGGTCGTTCCGCGTCGAGACCGGCTTGTGGCCGGTGTGGTAACGCACGAACAGCGCTTCTTGTCCCGCGCCGATCGGCCAGCGCGCGGCCGTCGGGTCGCCATCGCCGGCCATGATCGCGCCCAGCATGTCGCCGTAGATATGCGCGATCGAGGCGCCGGGCACGCAGTCGCGCACCGCCACGTCGCGCGCATCGTCGGCAAGCGTCCCCGCCTTGCGGACATAGACGAGCTCGGCCGGGCTCTTGACCATGCGAAGGAGGCGGATGATGTCCGTCGCCTCTTCGGTGCGGCAAAACCCCTCGAACGCCGCATCGACCATCTTCGCACGTGCGCCGGTCAGGCCATAGGCGTCGTACTCGACACCGAGGCGCTTGCCGCGGCACCCATAGGATTCCAGCATGTCGCGGAGATCGTGCGCCGGCGTGGCACCCTCCCGGTCGATCCAAATCCGCACGTCTTTGATCACGGAGGTGTATTTGGACTGAAGGCGATCGGCCGCCCGCGTGCAAAGTGCGATGCGTCCATCCGCGCCGAGATACATGCCCTGAAACAGGCTGAAGCCGTTGGTGTCGTATCCCGTGAGCCAGTACATGCTTTCCTGCCGGAAGCACAGGAGCCCGTCGAGCCCGCGGCGCCGGATTTCCCGGCACGCCGCCTTTTGACGGCGCGTGAATTCGGCTCGCGTGAAGTGCAGTGCCATCGGGAGTCTCCCCCAAGAGAAGGGGCGCCCGGGGGCGCCCCCTCGCGTTCGGCCGGATGAGCGTTCAGTTGACCACGAGCGATCTTGGCGCATGGTTGACGGGCTCGCACCGCCCCTTGGTCACGATCGCCGTCTCACCGAGCGACATGGATACACCGGTGCGGGCATCCAAAAGAATCATGTGCATGAAGAACACCATGCCCGGTTCGATGACCTGAGGATTGCCGGTCCAGAACATGGGCCAGTCCATCCAGGACGGCGGGTAGCTGGCGCCGAGCGTGTAGCCGCAGGCCGCGAGCGACTGCTTCTTGAATCCCGACCTCGTGAACGACTTGGCGTGCGTGTCGAAGATATCGCCCACGGTCTTGCCCGGCCGCAACGCGTCCTCGCACGCCGCGAGCGCATCCTTGCAGGCCTTGTACATGTCCTTTTGCCGTTGGGTCGGCTTGCCAGTGATCACATTGTGCATGAGCGCCGCGTGATAGTGGCGGTAGGCGGCCGCGAATTCAAAGACGCAATTGTCGTCCCGCCCGACTTTCCCGTGCCCGGTGTGGTAGCGCACCATGAGCGCTTCCTTGCCCGCACCCATCGGCCAGCGCGAGGCCGTCGGGTCACCGTCGCCGCGCATGATGACATTCATCATCTCGCCGTAGATGGCGCCGATATGCTGACCGGGAACGCACATCCGGTTGGCGACGTCGAGCGCCGCATCCGACAGCGCGCCGGCCCGGCGCACGTATTTCAGCTCCGCCGGGCTCTTCACCAGGCGAAGAAGGCGCACAAGGTCGGTCGCATCCTCGGTCCGGCAAAAACCCTCGAGCGCCGCGTCGACCAACTTGCCGCGCTGCGCCGTGAAGCCGTAGGCGTGGTATTCGACGCCAACGCGTTTTCCCCCGGCGCCGAGATCCGCCATCATGTCGCGGAGATCGAGCGCGGGGTTGGCGCCGTCCCGGTCGTACCAGATGCGGATGTCCTTCAGGACCGAGGTCATGCGCGACTGGATCCGGTCGGCCGTGCGCGTGAGAAGGGCGATGCGGCCATCCTGTGCCAAGTACATGCCTTGGAACATCGAATAGCCGGAGGTGTCGTAGCCCGTCAGGTAGTACATGCTTTCCTGGCGGAAAATGAGCAGCCCGTCGAGCCCCTGACGTGCCATTTCCCGGCACGCATTGCGCTGACGGCGCTTGAATTCATCTCGACTGAAATGCAGTGCCATGTCGTCCCCTCCCCTGTGACCGGCCGCCTGAGCGACCGCGCGATAACCTGCGAAGGATACGCCTGTTTCCGCGAATCAGAAAAGCTCGCTGCGCATGTCGAGACAGGTGGAATCGAGCCGCCGCAGCAATTCTCCCTGCGCGCGCGTCTTCGGCAGCTCCCAGCGCATGAAGTACCGGCAGGCGGCGATCTTGCCGCTATAAAAATCCGCCTCATCGCCGTCGAGGCCGCGCGCGGCCACAAGCGCCTGCCTCAACCACATCCATGCGAGGACGACGTGGCCGAGCATGTCGAGATAGGCCGAGGCATTCGCAAGAAACAGATTGAGCTTGCCGGAATCGCGGATCGCAACGAGAGCGGCGGTTGTCGCCCTCACATCCGCAATGGCGTCCTCCAGCGCCGCGCCGAATTCGGCGAGCGCCGATGACATGCGTGCCTCACGGGCCGTCTCAGTCATTTCCGACAGAAGAAGCGTGAAGGCCGCACCGTTCTCCAGGCCCACTTTGCGACCCAACAAATCAATGGCCTGAATGCCGTTCGTTCCCTCGTGGATGGGGTTCAGGCGATTGTCGCGATAGTGCTGCTCGACCGGGAAGTCGCGCGTATAGCCGTAGCCGCCGTGGATCTGAATCGCGAGCTTGTTGGCTTCGAGGCACCATTCCGAAGGCCAGGCCTTCATGATCGGCGTGAGGATTTCGAGAAGGAGCGCTGCATTGCGCCGCACCGACACATCGGGCGCGGATGCCTTGTCGTCAACGAGGCGCGCGCAATAGAGACCAAGGGCAAAGGCGCCCTCGACATAGGCTTTCTGTGCGAGAAGCATGCGTTTGATGTCGGCGTGCTCGATGAGCATCACCTGGCGCCTCGTCGGATCCTTCTCCGCGGGCGGGCGGCCCTGCGGGCGATTGCGTGCGTAGTCGAGCGACTGGAGATAACCGGCATAGCCCAGCATGACGGCGCCCATGCCGACGCCGATACGCGCCTCGTTCATCATGTGGAACATGCAGGCAAGGCCCTGATTCGCCTGCCCGACGAGAGAGCCCAGGCACCGGCCCCGCTCGCCGAATTTGAGAATGGTCGAGACAGTGCCGCGATAGCCCATCTTGTGCACGAGGCCGGCGAGCGTGACGTCGTTGCGCGGGCCCCGGCTGCCGTCCGCGTTCATGACGACGCGGGGCACGAGAAAGAGCGAGAGGCCCTTCACACCGGGCGGCGCCCCGGCGATGCGCGCAAGCACGAGATGGACGATGTTCTCGGACAGCTCGTGCTCGCCGCCGCTGATGAACATCTTCGTGCCGGAGAGAAGAAAATGACCCCCATCGGCCGGCTGCGCCCTTGTCGCGACGTCCGAGAGCGACGAGCCGACCTCCGGCTCGGTCAGGACCATGGTCCCGAAGAACCGGCCCGCCAGCATGGGCTCGAGATAGAGCGTCTTCTGCTCATCCGTGCCGAAGGCGTTCAGGAGATTCGCCGCCGCCATGGTGAGGAAGGGGTAGGCGATGGTCCCGACATTGGCGCCCTGAAAATAGGCCATGCAGGCCTGGCTCACGACCCAAGGCAATTGCATGCCGCCGCGGTCGTAATCCATGTGGGCGGAGAGGAATCCGGCCTTGGCGAAGACCTCGAGGGCCGCCTTCACCTCCGGGATATGGACAACCATTCCGTCGACGAGGTGCGGCTCGTTCTCATCCGCCTTGCGGTTGTGCGGCTGGAAGTGGTCGCTTGCGATGTCATGAGCCGTCTTGAGGACGGCATCGAACGTCTCGCGGTTGTGATCTCTGTAGCGGTCGCGGGACGTCAGCGCCGCCACGTCGAGAAGCTCGTGGAGCACGAATTCGACGTCGCGCTGGCTGATGAAGGGAACGGTCATGGGCGGCGGCACTCCTGCGTCGACTGTCTATCATGGGCCTCGCCTTGCGGTCACCAGCCTCGGCCTTAGAATGAGCCTCTCATCCGCTGGAAAACGTTTGGGGGACCATCGTGATCGTCGACTGCCATGTGAATATCTGGGAAGACCGCCACGTCCGGCCCTTGTTCGCCGAGCAACTCTCGCGCGTGCGGCCGCAAGGGGCCGTCGGGCTCAAGGCGGACGCGGACACCCTCTACAAGGAGATGGAAGGGGTCGATCGCGCCATCATCTTCGCGCTGCGCTACGGCGATTCGGCCGGCGTGGAAAGCGACGACGAAACGACGGCAGCGGCCGTCCGAAAATATCCCGACAAGTTCGTCGGCTTCGCCTATGTCGACCCGCGCCGCAGCGACTGCATGGAGCTGCTGCGTCATGCAGTCGAGGATTTGAAGCTGAGGGGCGTCAAGTTCGGGCCCATCTACAACGGCGTATCACTCGACGATCCGCGCCTCGTGCCGGTCTACGAGTATCTCGTGAAGAACAATCTTCCGCTCACCATGCATATGGGCGTCACCTACACGCAGACGTCGAACTACGACCTCGGCCATCCGCGGCACGTCGAGCCGCTCGCCCATCGCTACCCCGACCTCAAGATCGTCATGGCCCATATGGGCCACCCCTGGGCGGATGACTGCATCGTCATCATCCGGAAGCAGCCGAATGTCTATGCGGAGGTCTCCGCGATCTACTACCGGCCTTGGCAGTTCTACAACACGCTGGTCACGGCGCAAGAATATGGGGTCACCGACAAGATCTTCTGGGGTACCGACTTCCCCTACAGCCGGGTCGCCGAATCGATCGAGGGGCTGCGAAGCGTCAACCGGCTCGTCGAAGGGACGCCGCTCCCACGCGTCTCGCCCGAGACGATCGAGCGGATCCTTCATTCCAACCCGTTCGACCATTGGTGGCACGGCACGTTGAGCCCGTGATCGGGCGAGCCCTGGATTGATCCCGGCCCGTTGCTATACTCCCGACCGCGGGGACACGTTGACAATAAGGGGGAGCGATGGCCCGGAAGACGAAACGCCTCGAATACATGCGCGTCGGCCTCAGGCGCAACGGGGCGAGCATCAAGCTCAAGCTGCGCTGGGACAATTCGCCCGACACCTGCGCTGTCGTCTCGAAGGCGCTGCCGGTCGAGAACCAGCTTTGGCACGCGAAATACGCCTCGAGCGAAATCTACATGCTGGTGCCGGTGAAGAAGATCTTCGGGCGCGACCCGCGCCCGGAATGGCAGTGCATGTACCCCGCACCCGGCGATTTCATGTGGCTGTTCCAACCGCCGGGTCTCATCCCCGGCGACATCTCGCCGCCCGACAAGCCCGTGCGCATCGTCGACCTCGCTTATTTCTATGCGAGGGGCACGAACCTCAACGGGCCATGGGGCGCGAATCCCGGCAATATCTTCGCCACGGCCACCTCGATGGAGGACATCGAGCGCTTCGGCAAGGCCTGCCACCACGTCTGGTTCCATGGCATCGCCAAGGAACGCCTGTATATCGAGGCCGCGTAAGCGAGCCCGTCCGTCGAACCGAAAGGAACCCGAGAGTGCGCGAAAACAACGTGAAGAAGATCGTGGCCGCCGGCGGCAAGGTCGTGAACGGCTGGCTCGGCATCCCCTCCGCCGTGTCGGCGGAGTTCATGGCCCACCAAGGCTGGGACAGCATGTGCATCGACATGCAGCATGGTCTCATCGACTATCAAGAGTCCGTCGCCATGCTGCAGGCGATTTCCACGACGAACGTGACGCCGATCGTGCGCGTGCCCTGGAACGAGCCGGACATGATCATGAAGGCCCTCGATGCCGGCGCCTACGGCGTCATCTGCCCGATGATCAACACGCGCGAGCAGTGCGAGGCCTTCGTCGGCGCCTGCCGTTACGCGCCCGTGGGGTACCGGAGCTGGGGGCCGACGCGCGGCATGATCTATGGCGGCGCCGACTACGCCAAGGAATCCAACACGACGATGCTCGCCATCGCCATGATCGAGACGCAGGAAGGCCTCGACAATGTGGATGCGATCATGAGCGTGAAGGGCCTCGACGGGGTCTATGTCGGTCCTTCGGACCTCGGCATCAGCCTCGGCTTTCCGCCGGGTTTCGATCCGGTCGAGCCCAAGCTGCTCGCTGCCTTCGACAAGATCGCGGACGCCGCCAAGCGTCACAAGGTCATCGCCGGCATTCACTGCGGCTCCTCCGCCTACGCGCTCAAGATGATCGAGCGGGGCTACAATTTCGTGACCATCCTGGGCGACATCCGCCTCATGGCGTGGGCCGCGAAGAATGCCGTCACCGCGGTCAAGACGGGGAAGACGGCGCCGAACGCGCCCTAAGCGTTTTTGCCGATGCGCGGCCACCTCGGCCGGGGCCCCTCTTGACGGGCCCGCGCCGAGGTGGCGGAGTTCGTGCCTCCCCTCCGCCCTCCATGCGAGGCGACGATGCGCGATTTTGAGCTTCCCGGCCGCTCGGCCGCCCACAGCACGCACGGCATGGCGGCGACGGCGCATCCGCTTGCCACGCTCACCGCCATCGACGTCCTGCGTGCCGGCGGCAACGCGATGGACGCGGCCATTGCGGCCAATGCGGTGCTTGGCGTCGTCGAGCCGGCCATGTCGGGCATCGGCGGCGATTGCGTGGTTCTCTATGCGCCCAAGGGCGGGCCGAATGTGCACGCCTTCATCGGCCTTGGCCGGACGCCCGCGGCGGCGCACCTTGCCTGGTACAAAGACAGAGGCATCGACAAGGCGCCGCCCTTCTCGCCGCATGTCGTCGCCGTTCCGGCCCTCGTGGATGCCTGGGTGCGTCTTCTCGCCGATCACGGGACGCGTCCGCTCGCGGCACTGCTTGAGCCCGCGATCGGCTACGCCGAGGACGGCTACCCCGTCCACGAGCGCGTCGCGCGCGACTTCGCATATTGGGCCAAGGCGCTCGCGCACGACCCGAACACGCGCGCGACGTTCCTCAAAGACGGCAAGCCGCCGCGCCAGGGCACGCTTCATCGC
>JBGPGW010000012.1:0-25675 GCA_041484095.1 Alphaproteobacteria bacterium
GTGTCCGGGCCCCGTCGCCGCGAGTCGTCGCGCGACGAGCCCGCCGAGGCGCTCGAGTCCCGTGTCGATGGCGGCTTCGGACGGAAGCGAGTAGTTCAGCCGGATCGTATTTCTGCCGCTGCCGTCAATAAAGAATGCGCCGCCCGGCACGAACGCGACGCGCTCTTCCCCAAGCGACGCGGCCAAGAGCGCGGCACCGTCGAGTCCCGCCGGCAGCGTGACCCAGACGAACATCCCGCCCCGCGGCTTCGTCCAGGTGACGCCTCGAGGCATATGCCGCGCGAGCGCCGCGAGCATGGCATTCCGGCGCTTTCGATAGACGGATATGATCGTGGCGACTTGATCGTCGTACACCTTCGCCGCGACGCGGTGCATCACCATCTGATTGAGCGTGGCGGCGTGGAGATCGGCCGCCTGTTTGGTGAGGACGGCCTTCTGCACGACATCGCGCGCACCGCAAATCCATCCGACCCGCAAGCCCGGCGCGATCGTCTTGGAGAAGGACCCGCAATAGATCACCCGGCTGCGGTCGATCGAACCGCACCGGCGGAGATCGAGCGCGAGACAGGATGGGATTCGCTCGCCTTCGAAGCGCAGGGCCTCATAGGCCGCGTCCTCGATCAGCGGGACGCCGAGTTCGGCGACGAGTTCGAGGAGTTTCTCGCGCGCTCGCTCGCTCAGGCTCTCGCCGGTCAGATTCGCGAAATCCGGCACGACATAGGCAAGGGCGACGCGCCCGCCCGCCGCCCTTGCTCCGTCTTGGTACGCGCTCGGTGTCCTGTTGCCATGGTCAAGGCCGAGAATGTCGTAGCGCGGTTCATAGGCATTGAAGGCCTGGATCGCACCGAGATAGGTGGGGGCGGTCACGAGCGCCGTGTCGCCTGCCGCGATGAACAGCTTTCCGAGATAGTCGAGGCCTTGCTGCGATCCCGAGGTGATGACGACGTTGTCGACGTCGCACGCGACGCCGAGCCGGGCCATGCGCTCGACGATCCAACGCCTGAGCGGCAGGTAGCCTTCGCTGATCGAGTATTGAAGCGACTGCGGCCCGATCTCCGGATTCGCCAGGATCGCGGCATACGCTTCGCTGAACGCCCGGCGCGGGAAGATCGCGGGATCGGGTATTCCCCCGGCGAAGGAGATGACATCCGGCCGATCGAGCACCTTCAGCAGCTCGCGGATCTCCGAGGCGCGCATTCTTTCGGCCCGGCCAGCAAAGGCGCCGCTCCAGTCGATCGCTCCATCATTCGCCATGTGCCGGTCCTTGGCTTGGATCAGTCATTACTATGGAATTGCATCATGATAATAAGTCGAGTCAATCGCTATATTGTCACTAATACAATTTTCGCATATCCTGCGTCGCATGAGTGCGACTTGGCTTCCCCGAATCGATGCGGATGGACAAACGCTCCACGAGCGCATCCTCGATGCGTTGCGGCACGACATCGCAAAGGGCGGCCTTTCGCCGGGAGCGCGGATGCCGACGCAGCGCGAACTCGCCCATCGCCTCGGCATCGGCGTCGGAACCGTGACCAAGGCCTATGCCGAGGCCGAGCGGATGGGGTTGCTCACGGGGAGAGTGGGACGCGGTACGTTCGTCGCGGGTCGCACCGTCGATACGCCGCCGGGCAGCCGTTCCGAGCATCCGATCGACCTGACAATGAACCTGCCGTCATTCGGCCCGGCGGGCGCGCGGCTCGGGGAGACGCTGAACCGGCTGCGCCGCAAGGCCGACTTCGGCGACTATGTCTCACTCGCCCCCCACGCCGGCATCGATGGGCACCGGCAAGCTGGGGCCGAATGGCTCGCCCGCTCGGCGCACTTCGAGGGTGTCGACTGGCAGCGGCTCCTGATCTGCAATGGGTCTCAGCAGGCCATGGCCTTGGTGCTCGATGTGACCTGCCGCCGCGGCGATGCGGTGCTGACGGAAGCGGCAACCTTCTTCGGAATCAAATCCGTTGCCGAGTTGCGCGAACTCTCCCTGGTGGGATTGCCGATGGACCGGGAGGGGCTCCTCCCCGAGGCGTTGGATCGCGCGGCCGTCGAGACAGGCGCTCGGGTTCTCTACGTGCAGCCGACGTTACAGAATCCGACGGCACGCACCATGTCCCGCACGAGGCGCGAGGACATCGCCGCCATCGCACGCCGGCGCGATCTGTCGATTCTCGAGTGCGACATCTACGCCCCCTTGGCCTGGCGCAGCCATCACGCCGATTCCTCGACGGCAGAGTTGGTCCCCTTGGCATCGCTGGCGCCGGAGCGGACCTTCTATACGAGCAGCGTCTCGAAGGCGCTGGCCCCTGGTCTCAGGACCGGCTTCCTCGTCGCGCCCGACAAGGCCCGCTTCGAGAGGCTGTGCGCGGCGATGCGAGCGAATTGCTGGGCAACCTCGGCGCTCGGTCCCATGGTGGCGACGCAATGGATCAAGGATGGCACGGCCGACGAGATCCTGGACAAGGTGTCGCGCGAAGCCGAGAACCGCACTGCGCTCGCCAGGCGAATTCTGGGCGGTGCCATCGAGCCGCCATCCTTCGCATCAAGCCTTCACGTCTGGATACCGCTCTCGGAGCTCGATGCCGAGCGCATCGCCGGCCGGGCGTTGCGCCACGGCGTGGCGTTGACGCCACCCTCGGCGATGTTGGTTGACGGCACGCTGGTCGCAGGACTGCGCTTGTGCCTGTGCGCTCCCCCGGATCTGCCGACGCTCGACCGCGCCTCGCGAATCGTGGCCTCCGTCATGACAACCGAGCCTGAGGGATCCTCCCAGTCGGTGATCTGACGCTGTCCGCGGGCTCGTGCCGCGCGCGCTTCGATTTCAGGCCTGTACGCTGCGCCTTCGTCACGATCAGCGCATCGACGGCGACGCAGCCCTTCTTGCCGACGATCACGGGGTTGACGTCGAGCTCGGCCAGCAAATCGCCGAGGTCGTGCGCGAGCAGCGAGAGGCGCGAGGCCGCCCGCGCGAAGGAAGCGATGTCGCACCTCGCCATGCCGCGCATGCCATCGAGCATGGGCCGAACCTTCAGGCGGTCAACCATCCGCCGTGCCGCGGGCTCGTCGAAATTGGGCAGCGCCATCCGCCGATCGCCGAGAAGCTCGATGAGCACGCCGCCGGCCCCGATCATGACAAAGGGGCCGAGTTGCGGATCGACGACGATCCCGAGCGCCATCTCGACACCCGCCGGCGCCATGCGCGCGACGATGACCCGTTTCCCGAGCTTGCGCTTCAACTCGGCATAGGCGGCTTTCACGGCCTTCGCGTCCTTGAGACCCAGCTTCACGCCGCCGACATCCGATTTGTGTGCGATGCCGGGCATGGCGGTCTTGAGCGCGACGGGATAGCCCAGCGCCGTCGCGGCCTTCACAGCACCCGCCGCATCCTCGACGACACGGAGCTTGGGCGTCGGCACGCCGTAATCGGCGAGAAGCGCGAGACCTTCGGCCTCATCGAGCGCCGCCGCGCCCGCGAGCCGCGCGCGCCAGCGGTCTCTCACGCGCGCCGCGACCGGCTTCGGCGGCTCGATCGGCGGCAGGGCCCGCGCGTCGCGATCCGCCAGGAGGTGTTTCATCGCGACCAGCCCACACTTCGTTCCTTCGATAAGCGGGATCTTCGCCTCGGTCAGCCGGCGCGTGAGCCCGGGATGGATCGTCCAGCCGAAATTCGTGACGATGGCGACGGGCTTCTCGTAGCGGCGCGCCGCCTCGATCGCGACGCGCACCCAGCCGTCGCTCACCGCCGCCCCGTCGCGGAGACTCGAGAACACCGCCCCCACCGCCGCGTTCGGATCGCCCACCAGCGCCGCGAAGCACTCCGTGAAGACATTCTCCCATTTGTGCCCGGTGCCCCAGGCATCGAGCGGGTTGACGGGCTCGAGACCGGGATCGAGGAGGCCGGCGAGCGTCGCGGTCGTTTCCTTCGTCATGGCCGGAAGCGGCACCCGCGCGTCGTCGGCGAGATCGATGAGCAATTCCCGCTCGGCCCCCGAATCGAGGATGCCGACGAGCCCGCCAGACCCGACCCTGCGCGGCTGGGCGAACATGGCGAGCGTCGCCGCAAGCTCGTCGAGCGCTTCGACCCGGTGCACGCCGAAACGCTCGAACACGGCCTCGTAGGCCGCATCGTTCCCGGCGATGGCGCCGGAATGGCTGATGGCGAGCTTCGCGCTGGCCTCGGTCCGGCCGATCTTGAGCGCGACCACCGGCACGTTCCGGGCCTGCGCCTTGGCGAGAGCGGCGAGGAAGGCGGCGGGATCGCGCACGGTCTCGAGGATGAGGCCGACCGCGCGCGTGTTCTCGAGGTCGAGCGCGTAGTCGAGATAATCGGCGACCGTCGTCGCGATCTCGAGGCCGGTCGAGACGCAGAGATTGTAGCCGAGCCGCTCGTCGTTGAGCGTGAGGGAGGAGAAGGACGAACCCGAATGCGAGAGGAGAGCCACATGACCAGGCCGGGCCTTGTAGGGCGGCCAGCCGAAGGACAGGAACAATTCGATGTCGAGGTTGTAGAACCCCATGCAGTTGCCGCCGCAGACCGGCATGCCGGCTTCCTTCGCGAGGCGCGCCAGGCGGCGGGCGAGCGGCGGATCGGTGTCATCCTCGAGATAGCCGCTCGAGAAGAACGTGACCGCGCGCACCTTGTTCGCGATCGCGTCCTTGAGCGTGTCCTCGAGCCGGTGGTTGGCGACGCAGAGGACCGCCATGTCGACGGCCTCGGGCAGCGACGCGAGCGAGGGATAGCATTTGAGCCCCTCGATCTCGTCGTATTTCGGATTGATGGGATAGATGCGGCCCTTGTAGTCGCCGCGCCTGGCCATGCGCACCGATGTGTTGCCGACGGAATCGGGCGTGGCCGAGGCGCCGATGATGGCGATCGAGCGCGGCGTCAGAAGCGGAGAGAGGCGATGGGGGTTTGTCATGGGGATCGCGGGTGGGGAATCGCTGTCAGTGTCCCTCATGCTTCGACACGCTCAGCATGAGGATTTCGGTGAATGGTCCTCGTCCTGAGCCTGCCTGAGGACGAGGAGGATACTGTTCTCAAACCTTCGACCGGCTCAGTCGCCGCCGCCGAAACGCGATTCGCGCCAGGCCAGCGCCGCTTTCAATCCGTCGCGTTTCGAGATCTCGCGGAACGTGTTGCGATCGGGCGTATCGAGGCTCGTGATCTGCACGTCGACATCGAGCGCGTGCTGAAGCGCCTGCGGCATGCCCATCGATTCGTAGGCGTGGTGGATGGCCTGCTTCGTCATGCGCAGGGCCTCCTGGTCCATGACCGCGATGTCGCGCGCCATCGTCTTCGCTTCTTTGAGATGCTCGCCATTCGGCACGACCCTGTTGATGAGCCCGATCTCGAGCGCGCGCTTTGCCGGCACGCGGTCGTTGCCGGTGAAAAGAAGTTCCTTGGCCTGCTTCGGGCCCGTCATCCACGGCATGAGCATGGCGACGATGCCGGCGCCGAAGCGAAGCTCCGGCTCGCCGAACAGCGAATCCTCGCTCGCGATCGTGATGTCGCAGGCAAGCGCCAGCTCGCACGCCCCGGCGAGGCAGTAGCCGTGCACGGCCGCGATCGTGGGCTTCGGCGAATGCCAGAACCCCATGATCATGTTGAAGTCGTGCTGCAGGAGACTGCGATTCTCGAGCACGCCGCGGCGCGTCTCGCCCGAATCGCTTTCCTTCAGGTCGAAGCCGGCGCTGAACGCGCGGCCCGCCCCGTTAACCACCAGCACGCGCACCGCCTCGTCCTTGGCGATCCGCGCCTGCACGTCGAGGAGCTCATCGACCATGCGGCCGTTGAACGCGTTGAGCGATTTCGGACGATTGAGCGTCAAGACGCCGATACCCTTCTCGACGTCCAGCGTGACGGTTTCGTAGGCCATGAATGTCTCCTCCCGAATCTGCCATGCATCCTAGGGGCGTGCATCACGGGGGGTCAACGCACGCCCCCGTCCGGACCTGCTTGGAGGTGCCGAACCGTGACGGCCGAACCTTGACGGATAGGCCGCCCCGATGGCTTACTTCTGATCGTATTGCGATATTAGGTATCGTATTGCGATATCGTGGCGAAACAGCGAGAGCGGTTGCCCGGCACGGCAAAGCGCGTAGGCTTTGTCGTGCCAGTGTGGATGCCTGTCAGGTTTGGATCTCTCGACTTGGATCTCTCGACCGGCGGCGAAGAGTTCAGCGAAGGAGCGCAGCATGCAGTTCGGCGTATTCAACCTGTTGCAGCAGCGGGAGCGCGGCAAGTCGCCCCGGCAGATTTACAGCGAAACGATCGAGCAGGTGCAGCTCGCGGAATCGATCGGGTTCGACGTCGCGTGGTTCGCCGAGCATCACTTCTCGAACTACTGTCTCGTGCCCTCGCCCATCACCATGTGCACCTACATGGCGGCCAAGACCTCGCGCATCAAGCTGGGGCCGGCGGTCATCGTGGCGCCGCTCTACGAGCCCATCCGCCTTCTCGAAGACATCGCCGTGTGCGACCAGCTGTCGGACGGGCGCCTCGTGCTGGGCTACGGCAGCGGCTACCAGGAGTACGAGTTCCACAAGTTCAACATCGACCTCACCACCGGCCGCGACCGCTTCCTCGAGATGATGGATCTGGTCGAGGCGTTCTATGCCAAGCAGCCGCTCTCCTATAAGGGCAAGTTCTATAGCTGCCCCGACACGTATTTCAGCGTGCGCCCCGTGCAGACCTCGCCGGACGTGTTCGTCGCCGGTCTCTTCAACGACCCCGTGACGCAGGAGCGCAACGCCCGGCACGGCTATGTGCCGATCACCACGACCGGCTGGATGAGCATCGCGGAGATGAACGAGATCCGCGAGAAATGCGCGACCGTCTACAGGAAAGTCGTCGGCAACCCCGATTCCATGCCCTTCGCGATCCAGCAGTACATCCACGTGACGGACGACAAGGCCGATGGCCTGACGGCCGCGGACAATTGCCGCTACGTCCGGCGCATCGCGACGGCGATGCGCGAGAAATACGGGCGCCTGCGCGAGGCGTCCTTCCTCGAGGAGATTCCCGCGAAGGGCGAGCCGCCGCTCGAAGAGATCGCGGAGCGCTGCCTCATCGGCTCCGCGAACAAGGTGGCCGAGCAGCTCATCAAGGAGATCGAGGTGCTCAAGCTCTCGCACCTCTCCTGCTTCTTCGCCTTCGGCTCGCTCGAGCACAAGAAGGTGATGCGCTCGATCGAGCGCTTCGGCGCGGACGTGATCCCGCAGATCAAGCGCCACTTCGGCAGCCTGGAGAAGGCCGGCGTGCCCGTGAAACGGCGCCTCGCCGCCGCGGCCGAGTAACCGGTCCCCTGCGACAAGGAAGCGCCCGCCCTAACCGGCGGGCGCTTTTTTTATGCCCGGCAATTCCGTAAGGTGCCGGAGACCGAACGCGGCCCATCGACCCGAAGGATACACGCCATGACCACGCCCGATTTGAGCGCGTATGTCTCAGTCATCGAAACGCGCATGCACAGCCACTACCGCGACGACGTGGTTTCGATCGGCGACATCACGGAACTGTTCGGGATGGCGGGCGGCAAGCTCACCTACATGCTCGACGGCGATGCCGGGCTGATGCGGCATTTCGAGCAGCTGGAGTTCTTGGCTCCGGTCTATGACGGCGACTATGTCCGCGTCACCGTCAGGCTTCTCGGCGTCGGGCGCACCTCGCGCAAGCGCAGCTACGAGGCGCATGTCGTGGCGCGCACGGTCGGAATCGGCCCGAAGCCCACATCGGGCGAGGTGCTGAAGGAGCCCCTTCTCGTCGCGCGCGCCATCGGCATCACGGTGACGCCGCTCGACTGCCAGCGCATCACGCCTCCGCATTTGAAGGGCACCGCGCCCGCACGCACCTAGGTCTCTCCGTGATCGCCAGCAAGCCCAAGGCCGATTTAGCACCGCTCTTCGCGCCCAAGGGGGTCGCCTTCGTCGGCGTGTCCGAGGATCAGGCGCGCTATGGCGGGCGCATGCTGCGCTACTGTCTCGATGGCGGGTTCACGGGCGGCATCTATCCCGTCAATCCGAAATACGAGCGCGTGTTCGACCTCTGCTGCTATCCCGACATCACCCAGATCGAGGGCACGCCCGACGTCGTCCTCGCCCTCGTGGGCGCGGAACGCCTGCCAGCTCTCTACGAGGCGTCGATCGGGCGCGCCAAGATCATCATCGTCGTGGGCGAGATCGTGCCCGGCGATTCGCCGGACAAGGACAAACGCCTGGCCTGGTTCCGCGAGCGGATCGCCCGGGGCGGCCCGCGCCTCGTCGGTCCCATGTGCATGGGGGCCGTGGCCCCTCACGCGAAGCTCTCGATGAGCGGATCGAGCACGCTTCCCCTCGGCCTGCCGAAGCCGGGCCCAGTCGGGTTCATCACGCAAAGCGGCGGCATCCTCTCCGGCGTCATCGACCGCGCGCGGCTCTCGGGCGTCGGGTTCTCCGGCATGGTCTCGAGCGGCGGGGAATTCGACCTCGACACCTCCGACTATCTCGAATTCATGATCGGCGACGATGCGACGCGGGCGATCGCGATCTACGCCGAGGGGCTCGACGACTACCCCCGCTTCTTCGCGCTGGCTGACCGTGCGCGCGAAGCGGGCAAGCCGATCGTGCTGATGAAGCCGGGCTTCACCGAGGCAGGCCAGGGGGCAGCGCTTTCGCACACCGGCCGCATCGCAGGCGACCGGGCGGTGCAAATGAGCGCCTTCCGCCGCCACGGCGTCGTGCTCGCGAGCGACATCGACGACCTCCACGCGACGGCTGGCTTGCTCGCGGGGCGGCGGGTCGATCCCGACAAAGGCTTGGGTGCCGCGACGCTCTCGGGCGGCTATGCCGTCGCCCTGGGCGACGCGTTCTCCGACGCGGGGCTGCCCATGGCGACGCTGGCCGAGGCGACGAAGGAGACGCTCCGCCGCGAGGTCGCCCAGCCGAAGCCCGCCAATCCCGCCGATATCGGCGCGCGCCCGACGACCGGGCAGGAGCTCGTCGATCTCGCGACGGGCCTCCAGGCTCTCCACGACGATCCGAACGTGGGGGCGGTCTATTACGGCGAGATGGGCTTCCTCGGCATGCACAAGGCGCCGGAGCCGCTCGCCGCGTTCGCTCTCCGCGCGACGAAACCCGTGGTGTTGTGCTGGCAGGGCGGGCCCTATGTCGCGGGCATCCTCGATGCGTTGCGCACCGCAGGCCTCGTCGTGTTCGACACGCCGGCAACCGCGATCCGTGCCTTGAAGGCGCTCTACGAGTACGGACGCATCTGCCGGGAACGCGCGCCCGCGCCGCCACGACCCCGCCATGCGCCGCAGCGCCTCGCACGGCTGCGGACAGGCCTTCTCTCCGAGGCGGATTCGTTCGCGCTTCTCGAAGACTACGGAATCCCGGTCGCCCGCTACGCGCTCACGCGAACGGCCGACGAGGCCGCCCTATCCGCCGAGAAAATCGGCTTTCCCGTCGCGCTCAAGGGCATCGTCGAGGGGGTCGCGCACAAGACGGAGCGCGGCCTCGTTCGCCTGGGGCTGCGGGACAGTGCGGCGCTCGGCGCCGCCGCGCGCGCCATGGCCGAACGCGCGCCGCAGCTTTCGGGCTTCCTCGTCCAGGCCATGGCGCCCGCCGGGTTCGAGCTGCTCGCCGGAATCACGAGCGACGTCCATGTCGGCCCGGCCGTCGTCCTCGGCTGGGGCGGAGTCTATGCGGAAGCCATGGGACCGCCCGTCGTCGAGGTGGCCCCGCTCGACCGTGATCTCGCCGATGGGATGATCGCGCGCCTCGATCCCAAGGGATTGCTCCGGGGCTACCGGACGGGACGCGCGATGGACCGCGCCGGCCTCGCCGAGCTGCTCGTCGCTCTCTCATGCCTCGCTCATGAGCAGCGCGCGCGCCTGCGCGAAATCGACCTCAATCCCGTGATCGTCGGCGAGGAACGCGTCGTCGCGGTCGATGCGCTGGTGCGCCTGGGCTAGTCCTCGCTGTCATCGAACAAATGTTCATCCTCATCCTGAGCCTGTCGAGGGACGAAGCATGAGGGTCACGCAACACGCTTTCCGTTTCTCGCCCCTAATACCCGCGCTCCGGCAGGACGAGGTTCTTCAGGCGCTTGCCCGCGAGCAGCCGTCCGATGTTCTCGAAGAAAAGATCGAGCGTCCGCGGCATGTAGCCTTCGAGATCGTCGGAGGTGCAATGCGGCGTCAGGATGAGATTCTTCGTCGTCCATAAGGGCGAGCTTGACGGCAACGGCTCGGGATCGAAGACGTCGAGCCACGCGCCGGAGAGATGCCCCGCCTCGAGCCGCTCCCGCAGCGCCTCGTAGTCGACGACGCCCGCGCGGCCGAAATTGATGAGGGCCGAGCCCGGCTTCATCGCGGCCAATTCGCGCCGGCCGATCAGGTGCCGCGTCGCCGGCGTCACGGGCGTCGTCACCAGCACGAAATCGGCCTGCGGCAGGACGTTGGGAAGCTTCTCGGGCTTCACCATGCGCTCGACAGCGGGATGCGCCTTGCCCGTGCGCCGCACGCCCCAGACTTTGAGCCCGGCCCGCTTCGCGATGCGCGCCGCGGCCCCGCCCATCTCGCCCACGCCCACGATGAGCAGCGTCTTGCCCGAAGCGGTCCCGGTGAAGACCTGGTTCCAGCGCCGCTCGCGCTGGGACCTGAGAATCTCCGGCATGCGGTTGTTGAGCATGACGATCGCCATCAGCACGGATTCCGCGATCTTGTCGGCATGCACGCCGCGGTTGTTGGTGAGCACGGCGCCCTTGGGCAGCCAGTCGAGCGGCATCAGATGCTCGACCCCCGCCCCCGTCGCGTGCATCCATTTGAGACGCTTCGCCCGCGTGCGGATGAGGTCCTTGGGGAAGCGGAAGCCGAGCAGGACGTCGACACCCTCGATCACCGGCTCGAGCGCGCCGAAGCTTTCGGCGATCGTCACGTCGACGCGCTTGGCGAGCGCACGGTGGCGGCGCGCAGCCTCGTCATAGCGCGCGGGCGTCGTCTGGAACACGCTCGGCTTGTCGTAGCCGCCGTCGATGAAGACCTTGAGCTTTCCGCGAATAGGCCGTGCCACGTTCGTCCCCGCTTCCTTACGCTTGCATCGAAAGACGCATTGACCGGCTGGCCGGGCTCGGCCGAGACTGACCCCGCGTCCCGTCCCCCCAATCGGTCCCCGGTGAATAGCCCGTCGTGGTTGCCTTGACCAGACCTTCCGCGAAGGCCCGATGGTCGGCCCTGCCCGGCAATACGCGCGGGGCGATCCACCTTCTGATGACGGCGCTTCTCCTCGGCGCCGTCGCCTATGCGATCCGGCTGGCCGGACGGACGGTGCCGTCCTTCGAGATCATCTTCTTCCGCAACACCTTCATTCTCCTCGTTCTTCTACCGCTCGCATTCCGGCCGGGGCGGCCCAACGGCTACCGCACGGCGCATACCGGCCTGCATCTCGCCCGCGGCGGCCTGTCGTTCCTCAGCATGACCGCGTTCTACTGGTCCTATATCAACCTGCCGCTCGCGGAATCGACCGCCCTCATGTACACGATGCCGCTCTTCCTCATCGTGCTCGCGGTCGCGTTCCTGGGCGAGCGGGTCGGCTGGCGCCGGACGACGGCGACCATCGCCGGCTTCATGGGCGTCATCATGATGCTTTCGCCGGAGATGGGCCAATTCGATGCGGCCCTTCTCGTGCCGCTCTCGATCGGCCTCATCGATTCCGGAATTGCGCTCGTCATCAAGCGGCTCACGCGGACCGAGACTCTGCTCTCGATTCTTCTCTACATGTGCAGCGTGACGTTCGTCGGCTCCCTCATCGTGCTGGCACTCGGCACCTTCGTCATCGAGAACGCGGCCTTCGCGCGGCTGGCGCGCTGGACGACGCCGACGCTCCACGATCTGGCTCTCCTCGGCCTCGTGGCGCTCCTTTCGGGATCGGCCCAGATCTTCAACGTGCTGGGCTGGCGGGCGGGGGAGACGACCGCGATCGCGCCCATGAGCTACATGCAGATCGTGTTCGCGGGCGCCGTCGGCTATTTCGCCTTCAGGGAATTGCCGGCCATATGGACCGTGCTGGGCGCCCTCGTCATCGTCGGCAGCACGGCCTATATCGCGCACCGGGAGGCGCGCCTCCAGCGCCGGGCGGCGGCGCGATGAAGGCGATGATCGCCGCCCTCAAATCCCGCTGGACCTCGATCCCCGGCAACAGCCAGGGCGCGATCCTCCTCGTCGCCAATGCGATCATCATCGCTGGGCTCGCTCTCATCGTTCGCACTATCGGCGCGACCGTCCCGGTGATGATGATCGTCTTCTTCCGAAACTTCTTCGCGCTCTGCCTCCTGCTGCCCTTCGTGCTTCGCGCGCGCGAGTCGGGCGTGCTCCGAACCGCGCGGCTCGACCTTCACCTGTGGCGCGGCGCGCTTACGGTCGGCAGCATGGCCGCCTATTACTGGTCCTACAGCCACTTGCCGCTCGCGGAATCGACCGCGCTCATGTTCACGATGCCGCTTTTTCTCATCGTCGTCGCGGCGATGTCGCTCGGCGAGCGGGTGCGCTGGCGGCGGACAACGGCCACCATCGCCGGCTTCGGGGGCGTACTCGTCATCGTCCAACCGGGCGGGGCCACGTTCGATCCCGTCCTGGCCGTGCCGTTGATCGTCGGCGCGACCGACGCGGTCGTCGGCGTCATGGTGAAGAAGCTGACGGCGGTCGACCGGATGCTGACGATCCTCTTCTACATGGTGGTGACGACGCTTTGTTTCGCAGCAATCCCCGCCGCATTGTCTTGGGAGACTCCGACGCTTCCCGACGCGATGCTTCTCGTCGCGATCGCCGCCATATCGACGGTATCGCAGACGATGACGGTGACGGCGTGGCGGGTCGGTGAAGCGACGGTGGTCGCTCCGGTAAACTACGTGCAGATCGTCCTCGTGGGCCTCGCCGCCTATCTCGCCTTCGGCGAGGTACCGAGCTGGTGGGGCTTTCTTGGCGCGTTCATCATCGCGGCCAGCACGCTCTATATCGTCCGCCGCGAGGCGCGCCTCAAACGGGCCGAGCGGACGGCCGCGACGATCACAGCTCGATAAGGTCGCGCGTCGACTTGGACAGGATGTCGCAGCCCCGTTCCGTGACCAGCACGTTGTCGATGATCCGGCAGCCGAGCCCTTCCTCCGCGATGAAGACCGGCGGCTCGATCGACAGCACCATGCCGGCCTCGAGCGTGTAGGGACTGCCGGGGAACATCTGGATCGTCTCGCCCCAGAGCGGCGGGAATCCCGGTGCGATGCCGTAGCCCGTCGTGTGGAGGCGATAGCGGTCCATGCCGGCCTTCGCGATCACCGCCTTGGCCGCCTTGTGCGGCTCGACCGCGGGCACGCCAGCCCGGATCGTCTCGATGCACGCATCGCAGGCGTCGCGGACGACCTGATAGATCTCGCGCATGCGCGGCGTCGGCTTGCCCATCACCGCCTGGCGGCCGAGCGTCGTGCAGTAGCGCTTGTAGGCGGCGCCGTACTCGACCTGGATGTAGTCGCCGCGCTTCAACGTTCGCTCGGTCGGCATGCCGTGCGCATAGGCCGTGCGGGGCCCCGAGACGAAGTTCATGGGACTCGCCGGCGTGTCGCTGCCGAGCGACATCAGCGTCCGGTGCATCTCGCCGGCGATTTGCAGCTCTGTCCGGCCCGGCTTCGCCGTCTTGACGAAGGTGCCGACCGCGGCGTCCGCCATGGTGACGGCCTTGCGGATATAGGCGAGCTCCGCCGGCGATTTGACGAACTTCAGCTCCTCGATCAAGAGCGTCGCGTTCTTCTTCAAGGCGGGACCGAGGAAGTCCTTGATCGCGAGATATTCCTCGACGCTGATGTAGTAGCGCGGCACTTCGAGGCCGATGCGCCGTTTGCCGTAGCCCTTCTCGCGCACGATGCGCTTGAAGACGTCGATGGGATCCTGCGGCTCGCGCCCGCCCCAGCCGCGCACGTCCTTAGAAAGGCTTTCGTTCGTCACCTCCCACACCTCGGAGAGTCGCGTCAGCATGACGGGCGGCGCCTTCTCCAGCGTGAAGAACAGACACTGGAACTCCTGATAGGCCTTGTGCCGCGTGCCGATGAGATAGTTGATGTTGACGGGGTGGATGACGATGAGGAGATCGATCCCCTCGCGCTTCATCGCCGCCCGCACGCGCGCGTGCCGGCGGTCGAATTCGGATGGTGCGAAATCGTGCCTCGACATGGTGCCCTCCCTGAGCCGCGCCGGACCTTCCCGGCCGGTTCCCTCCTGACAGGCTTCCGGATGGGCCGCACATTGTCAAACGCGGCGTCTCCCCCCTCGGCGCCAAAGCGTCTACAGTCCGCGCCGATGGACCGCGCTCGCCGATTGCCCCTGCCCGTAGAGGGTGCGCTGTGGATGGTCACCGGCGGCACCTGCTTCGCGGCGATGAGCGCCTTGATCCGCCCCGCAGCGGAATTGCTGCACCCGCTCGAGATCGTCTTCATCCGCGTCGTCTTCGGCGCGCTGTTCACGCTCCCCTTTCTCCTTCGGTCGGGCGCCTTCATTCCGCCCAAACCCGTGCGCGGCGTCGCGGTCGCGCGTGCCGGTGCGGACGCGATCTCGATGGCGCTCTGGTTCGTCGCCATCCCGATGCTGCCCTTGGCGACCGCCATCGCGCTCAACTTCACCATGCCGCTGTTCGTGACCGTCTTCGCCGTCGTCGCACTCGGCGAGGTGGTGCGCGCGCGGCGGTGGAGCGCCATCGGGATCGGGTTCCTCGGCGCACTCATCATCCTCAGGCCGTTCGGCCATCCCCTCGAGCGTGAGGCGCTGTTCGTGCTGATCTCGGCGGCCTCGGCCGGGGCCGCGCGCATCGGCGTCCGCGTCTTGCTGCGCCGGATCGGGCCCAATGAGATCGTCGCCTATCACTTCCTGCTGCTTGTCCCCCTTCTCCTGGTGCCCGCCCTCTTCGTCTGGCGCTGGCCGAACCTCGAGGCGCTGGGCTGGATCGCGGCCCTCGCGGCTTTCGGCTCCATCGGCCATTGGTGCGTCGCCAAGGCGCTGACCTCCTGCGAAGTCTCGGAGCTCGCACCCTTCGACTACATGCAGCTCGTGGCCTCGTCGATCATCGGCTACGTCGTGTTCAGGGAGGTGCCGAGCCTCTCGACCTGGGCCGGCGCCATCGTAATCGCGGGCGCCGCGATCTATATCGCGCGGCGCGAGGCCGCCTTGCGCCGGAGAGCCGCGCACGGCTCATCGCCGGCCTAAGCCGTTCCCATGCGAGATCGGCCTCAGGACGGTGCGGAGCCCGGACGCTGGCCTGCCCCAGGACGCGACAAGGGCGCATCGCCACGCCGCGCATGGGATCGCGGGCATTGACGGAACAGGCGATTGCCAACCAATTCCTGACCGTCCGAGCTGCCCTGTGGCCATGCGTCCGGCGCAGGCGGGCATGCGTCTGCCGTCGGATGCCCCAACTGCCGGCCACCGGGCGCAATGGACGCGCTGGCGGTCGCGTGATGAAACCCTTAAAACGCTCATCCAATGAACGTTTTCCTCTCCGTGCGGGCGCGCTTCGTCGCGATTCCGGCGCCCGTGCGGGGTGCGCTGTGGATGAGCGCAGCGACCAGCCTCTGGGCGGTGATGAGCGCGCTCATCCGGCACCTCGCCATCGGCATCCATCCCTTCGAGGTCGCGTTCTTCCGCACCATCGTCGCGGCCGCCATCATGGCGCCGTACATGATGCAGGCACGCACAGGAATGTTTCCACGGCACCACCGCACGCTTTACCTATTCCGTGCGCTCGTCCATGAGGGCGCCATGCTGTCGTGGTTTTTCGCGTTGACGCTCATTCCGCTGATGGACGCGACGGCGCTCTATTTCACGGCGCCGTTCTTCGCGACCGTCCTCGCCGTGTTCGTGCTGCGCGAACAGGTGAGCCGCTCGCGCTGGGCCGCGGTCGGCGTCGGCTTTCTCGGCGCCATGCTCGTGACGAAGCCGGGCGGCGGAACCTTCGATTGGGGTGCAATGGTCGTTTTCGCGACCGCCATTTGCTCCGCGCTTGGGCGGGTGACCGTGCGCTCGCTCACCAAGTACGATTCGCCGAGCAGCATCGTGGCCTATAACTTCGTCCTGCTGACGCCGTTCACCTTTCTTGCCGCCGTGTGGTTCTGGGTGTGGCCGACCTTCGATCAGTACGTGCTCCTGGGCATTCTCGGCTTTCTCGGCGCCGTGGGGCATCTGTTCCTGACGCGCGCCTATGCGGTCGCGGAGGCCTCCGAGGTGGCACCCTTCGACTTCGTGCAGCTTCTCGCGGCCGGGCTCATCGGATTCTTCGTCTTCGCCGAATTTCCCGACGATTGGACGCTCGCCGGCAGCGCGCTCATCGCCTGCTCCGGCATCACCATCGCCATGCGCGAAGCGCATCTGCGCCGGATGCGGCGGCAGGCCGCGTGATGGCCGGCGCCCGCCAATCATCGCCCGTCAAAGGCGCGCAGTGGATGATGGCCGCGGCGACCTGCTGGGCGGCGTTGAATTATTTCATCCGCATCGCGTCCGAGGACATGCATCCCCTCGAGATCGCATTCTTTCGCTGCGCCTTCGCCGTGCCGCTCCTCCTGCCCCTGCTCGTCTGGAGACGCGAGCCGCTCTGGCCGCGGCGGCGGGCGCCCGCCTTGATGCTCGTGGCCCTCGTCCAGGCCGGCGCCTCGATCGCGTGGATCCTGGCGCTCGCGCACATCCCGCTCGTCGAGGCGACGGCGCTCGGCTTCACCTCGCCGTTTTTCGGAACGGTGCTGGCCGCCCTGCTTCTCGGCGAGCGCATCCGCATCCGCCGCGTGAGCGCCCTTTCGGTCGGCTTCGTCGGCGTACTCGTCGTGATCAACCCGGCAGAGGTGAGCGTCGATCCCTACGCGCTCGCAGCACTGGCCTGCGCGCTGTGTGCGGCCGGATACGGCGTTCTCGTCCGGCGGATCTCGGTCGATTTCCATGTCAACGCGATCGTCGCCTATGTCTTCACGTTCATGACCCCGATCACGTTCATCGCCGCGCTCCCGGTCTGGACCGAGCCGTCGCAGAAATCCATCCTCGCGCTCATTGCCGTGGCGGCGATCGGCACGCTCGGCCATCTCTCGATGGCGCGCGCCTGGGCCAGCGCCGAGATCGCGATCGTCGCCCCCTTCGACTACGTCCAGATCGTGATCGCCGCCGCGATCGGCTTCTTCCTCTTGAACGAGAGCCCCGAGATCAACATCTGGATCGGCGCCGCGATCATCATTGCCTCCGCGGTCTACATCGCGCGGCGCGAGGCCTTCCTGCGCCGCGCGCGTGCGAGAGAAATCGCCGCTGAATCCAAGACGAAGACGTCATGAGCGGGCCATCCGCAACGCCGGCCGTTGCCTCCAACCCGGTGCGCGGCGTGCTGTGGATGCTCCTCTCGACGGCGTGTTTCGCCCTGATGAGCGTGTTCATCCGCCCGGCGTCGAGCGAGATGCATCCATTCGAGGCACTCCTGTTCCGCAACGCGATCGGTCTCGCGGTCATGGCGCCGTGGCTCACGCGCGCGGGCTTCGGCGCCTTGCGCACGCCGCGCGTCTGGCTCCAGCTGCTGCTGGCCTGCCTGATTCTTGTCGCGATGATGACGTGGTTCTATTCGGTCACCGTCCTTCCCTATGTCAATGCGGTTGCGCTGAGCTTCACCGCCCCCCTCTTCAGCTCCCTTCTGGCCGCCCTCATCCTCCATGAGACCATCCGCTGGCGCCGCTGGAGCGCCATCATTCTCGGCTTTTTCGGCGCGCTCTTGGTCGTGCGCCCCGGCGCGGGGATGGTCAATGCCAATTCGGTGATCGCGCTCATCAATCCGCTTGCCTGGTCGGGCGCCGTGATCGTCATCAAGATTCTGTCGCGCACCGGCAACAGCAATGCCATCGTCGCCTACATGTTCCTGATGCTCTTTCCCATGTCGATCGTCCCGGCCGCCTTCGTATGGAGCGAGCCATCCCTCGCTTCCATGCCGTGGGTCGTGCTCATCGGCCTCTCGGGCGCCGCCGGCCATTTCTGTTCGACGCGCGCCATCGCGCTCGCGCCGACGTCACTCGTGATGCCGATCGAATATCTGCGCCTGCCGTTCCTGGGCTTGATCGGCTTCGTGAGCTACCAGGAAATTCCAGATCGCTGGACACTGCTCGGCTCGGCCGTCATCGTCGCGGCCGCGCTGTATGTCGGGCACCGCGAATCGAAGCTGGAGCGCGCACGCGCCGAAGCGATAACGCTATCGCCCGAATCGCCCGCGCCATGATCCGCCCGGCGGTCCTGTCCGTCCCCGTTCGCGGCGCGCTCTGGATGATCGGCTCGGCGGCCGGGTTCGCCGCGATGAGCGCCATGATCCGGCCGGCGTCGGTCGGCCTCGATGCCTTCGAGGTCGTCTTCTTCCGCAATCTGTTCGGCCTGGCCTTCATCGCGCCCATTCTCATCCGCAGCCGGCTAGCGGTCCTGAGAACGACGCGCCTGCCGCTCCACCTCGCGCGCGCCGTATTCTTCCTCTGCGGCATGACGGTGTGGTTCATCGCCATCCCGCGCATCGCGCTCGTGGATGCGATCTCGCTCTATTTCACCTCGCCGCTGTTCATCACGGTTCTCGCGGCCCTCGTGCTCAAGGAGCGGGTGCGGGCCCGGCGCTGGACGGCCGTCGTCATCGGATTGCTCGGCGCGCTCGTCATCCTGCGGCCGGGATTCCAGGACGTGAGCGGCGCGGCCATCCTCGTGCTGGTGAACGCGGCCTTCTGGTCCTGCAGCGCGATCATGGTCCGCCTCCTGTCCCGGACCGAGAGTGCCACGACCATCATCACCCACATGTTCCTGTGGGTGACGCCCCTGTCCTTGATTCCGGCGCTGTTCGTCTGGCGCGAGCCGAGCCTTGACGCGCTCGCCTGGACCGTGGGCGTGAGCGCGTCGTCGGCCTTCGGTCATTGGTGCCTCGCGCGCGCCTTCACGACGGCCGAGGCCTCGATCATCATGCCGTTCGACTACACCCAGCTTTTGTTCGGCGCGCTCATCGGCTTCTTCGCCTTCGGCGAGATTCCGGACGCCTGGACGTTCGTCGGCGCCGGCATCATCGCGGGGGCGGCGATCTACATCGCGCAGCGCGAAGCCGCGCACGCACGCGCCGGGTCGGCGGCGGCGAGGTGAAAGACCGCTCATCCGGACCATCGGCCCTGTCGCCTCAGCTGCGTGGCGCGCTGTGGATGGCCGCCTCCGCCGCGGCGTTCTCCGTGATGACGGCGCTCATCCGCCCGGCCGCTGCGGAAATGCATCCGTTCCAGATCGTCTTCTTCCGCAACGCGCTCGGTCTCGTCCTTCTCTCGCCGCTGATCTTCCGGTCCGGCATCGGCGTTCTCCGCACCACGCGCCTGCCGCTCCATATCCTTCGCGCGACGTGCTTTCTCGCGGCGATGCTGTGCTGGTTCTCAGCCATCCCGCACATCGCGCTCGTCGATGCGATCACGCTCAATTTCACCGCGCCGATCTTCGTGACCATCCTCGCGGCCGTCATACTGCGCGAACGCGTCCGGATCCGGCGTTGGACGGCCGTCATCGTCGGGTTCGCCGGCGCGCTCGTGGTGCTGCGGCCCGGGTTCCAGGATATCTCGCCGGCCGCCGTCCTCGTCCTCGCCGACGCGCTCATCTGGAGCGTCTCGGCCGCGATCATCCGGCTGTTGTCCCGAACCGACGTCGCGACCACGATCGTCGCGCACATGTTCATCTGGGTGACGCCCATGTCGCTCATCCCGGCCCTCTTCGTCTGGCAGGATCCGAGCTGGGAGGCGATGGGCTGGGTCTTCGGGCTCGCGGCGGCCTCCACCTTCGGCCATGTCGCGATCACGCGGGCCTTCACGCTCGCCGAAGTCTCGCTGCTGATGCCGTTCGACTACACCCGCCTCATCTTCGCGGTCATCGTCGGATTCTTCGTCTTCAACGAAGTGCCGGACGTCTGGACGCTCATCGGCGGCGCGATCATCGTGGTTGCCGCGCTCTACATCGCCCAGCGCGAGGCGCAGGTCGCCCGCACGGCGCGGCGCGCGAACGAATCGATCGGCGAGGGACCGTCATGATGCGGCTGGGCGTCGCGCTGGCGGAACGGATTCCGCCGCCCGTCCTCGGCGCGCTGTGGATGGTGTTCGGAGCGGCCGCGTTCTCCCTCATGACCGCCATGATCCGGCCCATCGCCGCTCATCTTCATGTCTTCGAGATCGTGTTCTTCCGGAACGTCTTCAGCCTGTTGATCCTCGGGCCGTTCCTCTTTCGCGGCGGCGTGGGCGTGATGCGGACGAACCGCCTGCCGTTGCATCTCGTGCGCGCGACCTGCTTCCTCGCCGGCATGCTGTGCTGGTTCGCCGCCATTCCGCACATCGCGCTCGTCGATGCGATGGCGCTCGATTTCACGGCGCCCATCTTCATCACGATTCTCGCGGCCGTCGTGCTCGGCGAGCGCGTGCGCGCGCGGCGCTGGACGGCCGTGGTGATCGGCTTCGTGGGCACCCTGGTCGTCCTTCGTCCGGGCTTGCAATCCATCAACCTCGCCGCGCTCCTCATCCTGGCCGACGCGTTCGTCTGGAGCATCTCCGCGACCGTTCTGGGTTCGCTCGCGCACACGGAATCGGCGCGGACGATCGTCGCCCACATGTTCCTTTGGGTCACGCCGGTCTCGCTCCTCCTCGCCATTCCGGTCTGGCAGACGCCGGGTCTCGAGCTTCTCCTGTGGCTCGCGATCATGAGCGCGCTGTCGGCCGTCGGGCATCTCGCGAATGCGCGGGCCTTCGTGCTGACCCAGACGTCGGTCTTGATGACCTTCGACTACACGCGGCTCGTCTTCGCGGGGCTTATCGGCTACTTCGTGTTCAGCGAAATTCCGGATCAATGGACGCTCCTTGGCGCCGGCATCATCGTCGCCGCGGCGCTCTATATCGCCCGCCGGGAAAGCAAGCTGGGCGATGCGGCGCGCCGGCGCAGCGTGCCCAAGGAAGGCGCGAAGCCATGACCCTGCCACGCCGACGCTGGACAAATCTGCCGCCACCCGCCGAGGGTGCCCTGTGGATGGCGGCGGCGGCGTTCTTCTGGATGTGCAACACCATCCTCATCCGCCCGATCGCGGCGGATCTGCCGCCCATTCAGCTCCAATTCCTTCGCTGCCTCTTCTCCGCCCTGATGTTCACCCCGTTCTTCCTGCGCGTGGGAATCGGCACCCTGCGCACCGGGCGAATCGGGCTTTACGTGTTGCGCGCCGGGGCGATGGCGATCTCGATGATCTGCTGGATCTATGCGGTCGTCCGCATGCCCATGGGCGAGGCGGTCTCGCTCAGCTTCACGGCCCCGTTGTTCGCGACCATGATGGCGGCGCTCATTCTCAAGGAGAAGGTGCGCATCCGCCGGTGGAGCGCCGTCATCATCGGATTCATCGGCGCCCTCGTCATCATCCGGCCCGGCTTCGCCACATTTAACCCCGCGTCATTTTTTGTCCTCGCGAATGCCATGACCTGGGCCTCCGCGATCATCATGGTGCGGATTCTGGCGCGGACCGAATCCTCGACGGTGATCGTCGCCTACATGTTCATCCTGCTGACGGCATTCACGGCGATTCCCGCCGCCCTGGTCTGGGTGGAGCCGACACCGAAGGCCATCCTGCTCCTTCTCGTCCTGAGCACCACGGGCCTTCTCGGCCATCTGGCCGCGACGCGTGCACTGTCCGTCGCCGAGACCTCCATCGTCATGCCCGTCGAGTATCTTCAACTTCCGCTGACCACGGTCGCCGCCTATTTCCTGTTCGGGGAAGTGCCGAGCATCTGGACGCCCATCGGCGCCGCCATCATCGTCGCGTCCGTGATCTATATCGGCCATCGCGAGGTCGTCCGCGCGCGCCAGGCGGCAAAACAGGAGGCGGGCGCGTCCGGCTCGTGACCGGCCGGGTGCCATTGATCTAAGATGGTCCCCGACAGGAACAGGGGAGACGCGCCATGGCCGAGAAGCCGCAAGCCAGCAAAGAGTTCGGTTATCCCTTTTCGATCGCGGAGTACAAGGCGCGCCTCAAGGGCGTCCGCGACGGCATGAAGGCGAAGACGCTCGACCTGCTTCTCGTCACGGGGCCCGAGAATATCTACTACCTCACGGGCTACCGCACGACCGGCTACTACGTCTACCAGGCGCTCGTCGTGCCGCTCACGGGCGAGCCGCAATTCGTCGTCCGGCGCCTCGAATTCACCAACGTCATGAGCCTGTCCTGGCTGAAGGGCGGCTATGCCGTCGGCGATACGGAGAGCTATTTCGAGGCGACCGCGCGCTGTGTCGAGAAGCTCGGGGGTGCCAAGAGCCGAATCGGTTTCGACGATCAAGGATTCTTTTTGCCGGCCGCGATCCTCGACGGCCTCCGCAACCGCTTGAAGAGTGCGACCTTCGTGCCCGCGAGCGCGGTGGTCGAGACCTGCCGCATGATCAAGTCGCCGAAGGAGATCGAATACATCCGCAAGGCGGCGGGCACGGCGGTGAAGGGCCTCGACGCCGGGTTGAAGGCGGTGAAGCCGGGTCGGACCGAGAACGAAGTCGCGGGCGCCGTCTACAACGCCATGGTCTCCGCCGGCAGCGAGTATGTGAGCTCGCAGCCCTATGTCGTCGCCGGCCCGCGCTCGGCCCTGGGCCACGCCACCTTCGAGCGCGGCAAGATCAGGAAAGGCCACCTCGTCTTCTTCGAGATCGGCGGCTGCTGGTTCCGCTATGGCGGAGCCATCATGCGCACGGCGAGCGTTGGCAAGCCGTCCACCGAGGTGAAGCGCGCCGCGGACGCGGTGCTGGGGGCGCTCGATGCGATTCTCAACGCGATCCGGCCGGGCGTCACATCGGGCCAGGTGGATCGCGCCGGGCGCAGCGTCGTCGAGCGGGCCGGGCTCGGCAAGCACTGGCTCCACCGGACGGGCTACTCGATCGGCTGCGGCTTCCCGCCCGGCTGGGGGGAGGGCCATATCATGGACTTGAAGCCCAACGATCCCCGCAAGCTCCAGGCCGGCATGACGTTTCACATCGTGCCCATGGTCAATCTCCCGGGCATTGGCGCCGTCGGCTTCAGCGAGACCTTCGCCGTCGGCAAGACGGGGGTCCAGGTCCTGACCAAGGCCGCGCGCCGCATGCCCGTGCTCTGATGCCGCGGGCGGACGTGATATAATTATTTTCGATCCGGCGGGGAGGCCGGGTTGTCTCGGGAGGATACGATGAGCAGCACGCAACCGACATTGGGGATGCTCCAGCTCGCGCATACGCCGATCCGCCTGCCGGGTGCCATCAGCAATCCGGCGACCTACGATTTTCCCGTGCGCTATCAGCAGGTGCCGGGAGCCTGGACCAAGAACGTCATCGGCCCCGACGACGAGATCCACAAGGCTTATATCGCCGCCGCGCGCGCGATGGAAAAGGACGGCATCGCCGCGATCACGAGCAATTGCGGCTTCACCGCGCGCTTCCAGAAAGAGGTCGCCGCCTCGGTCGCGATTCCCGTGGCGCTTTCGAGCCTCCTGCTCGTGCAGATCATGGTGCGCCTGTTGCCGCCGGGGAAGAAGCTGGGCGTCCTCACCTATGACGCGAAGCGGCTGGGAGAGGTCCATTTCAACGGCGCGGGCTGGTCGCAAAAGAACCTCCCGGTCGTCGTCGCCGGCATCGAGGGCAGCGAATCCTGGGCCGAGATGGCGAAACCCGATCCGAAGAACACGGTCGCCATGCTCGAGCGCGACGTGATCGCGGCCGCGCGCAAACTGCGCGCCGCCCACCCCGATATCGCGATGCTGGTTCTCGAATGCTCGGCCTTCCCAGTCGCGGCCGCCGCCGTCAGGCGCGAGACGGGCCTTCCCACCGTCGACTTCTCGACCCTTCAGCGCATCATCACGGATGCGGTGATGCCGCGCCGCGACTGGCTCCGGCACCGCAGCCGGACGAACGATCCGCTCGCCATTCTCCGCCTCAACAACGACCCCATCCAGCTCGACGGCGCCATCACGCGCGAGGATTCCTTCCCCTACCCCGTCCGCTACATGAAGGTGCCGAGCGCCTATGTGGACAACGTCACCAAGGGCGACCGGTCGGTCGAAAGCGACTACGTCCGCTCAGCGAAGGAGCTGATCGGCCAGGGTGCCAGGGGCGTCATCACGACCTGCGGCTTCACCAGCATCTTCCAGAAGGGCGTGAGCGCCGCGCTCGACGTTCCCGTCGCGACCTCGAGCCTGCTGCTGGCGCCGTTCGTGCTGTCGATCGTCCCGCCGGGCAGCAAGCTCGCCATCCTCACCTTCGATGCGACGCGCTTGACACCCGCGCATTGCGAAGCGGCAGGGTTCTCCCTCGATACGTCGCCCGTCGTCGTCGCGGGCGTCGAAGACACGGAATCCTGGCGCGCCATGTGCCGGCCGGCGAACGACGTCACCTACGGGGATCTCGAGGCGGATGTGATGGGCGCTCTCGACCGCCTCCGCGCCGCGCATGGGGATATCCGGGCCGTCCTGCTGGAATGCGCGGTGTTCCCCATCGTCGCCGACGCGATTCGCGCTAAGACCAAGCTGCCGGTGTTCGACTTCCTCTCGCTCGGCGACATCGTCATGGCGTCGATCGCGGGCGGAGCCGTCGCCAAGCGCGTCGCCGCCGAATAGACGCTGTCGATCAAGCAATGAGCGACGCCGCACCGGGCATCCCATTCCCGCTCGCCGAGCGGATGGTGGCGCTTCGCCGGGCGATCCACCGGAACCCCGAACTCAGCCACGAGGAACGCGCGACGGCGGCGCTCGTCCACAAGACGCTCGGGGATGCGGGGATCGCCGAGATCACGCCCGTTTTCAACACCGGACTCGTCGCCACCATTCGGGGTGCGAAGCCAGGCCGCACGCTCGCGCTCCGCGGCGACATGGATGCGCTACCGATCGAGGAGCGGCGGCCCGATCTGCCCTTTTGCTCCCGGAACCCCGGCGTCATGCATGCCTGCGGCCACGACGTTCACACGACGATCGTCGCGGGCGTCGCGCTCCAGCTCCACGCGACGCGGGCGGAGTGGGCCGGCACGGTGCGCTGCATCTTCCAGCCGGCCGAGGAGGCGGAACCCTTGGGCGCGCCGGAGGTGATCAAGGCGGGACACATCGAGGGCGTCGAGGCGATCCTGTCGCTCCATGTCGACCCCGAGATCCCGTCGGGCAAGATCGGCGTCCGCGCGGGCGCCCTTCTCGCGGGCGGGCAGGAATTCACGATCACCGTCGAGGGCAAGGCCAGCCACGCCGCGCGGCCGCATTTGGGCGAGGACGCGATCGCCGCCGGTGCCGCGATCGTGAGCGAACTCCAGAAGATCAGGAGCCGTCGCACCGATCCCTTGGAGCCCGTCGTCGTCACGATCGGCAAGTTCCACGCCGGCACGGCCAAGAACATCATCGCGGACAAGGCGGTCATCGAAGGCACGTTCCGCATTCTCGACGAAAACCTGCGCGGCGAGGTCGCGCGCATGCTGGCCGAGATCGCGGATCTCGTGGCGCGCGCGAACGGCGCGCGGGCGCGGCTCGACACGCACCCGGGCGAGCCCGTCACCGACAACGACCCGGCGCTGACGGAGCTGGTGCGCTCGGCCGCAACCGAAGCGCTCGGCCCCGATTCGGTCGTCGACATCAAGCGGCCGTCGATGGGCAGCGAGGACTTCGCCTATTACGGCCGCGAGATACCGGCCA
>JBGPGW010000013.1:0-25321 GCA_041484095.1 Alphaproteobacteria bacterium
GCGCTGCGGCAGCCCGTCGATGCGTTCTTCGACCGCGTCACCGTGAATTGCGAGGACAAGGTGCTGCGCGCCAATCGCCTGCGCCTTCTCTCGCAGATTCGCGCGACGCTCAACCACGTTGCCGATTTCTCCAAAGTCGAGGGATAGGGGCGTCCATGCCCAAATGGATCTACAGCTTCGGCGACGGGCGTGCGGAGGGGCGCGCGGAGATGCGCGCACTTCTCGGCGGGAAGGGGGCCAATCTCGCGGAGATGAGCAACATCGGCCTGCCCGTGCCGCCGGGCTTCACGATCACGACCGAGGTCTGCACCTGGTTCTACGCGCATGCGCGCAGCTATCCGCCGGAGATGAAGGGTGAAGTCGGGCGGGCGCTCCAGGCGGTCGAATCGTCGGTCGGTGCGCGCTTCGGGGACAGTGCCAACCCGCTCCTCGTCTCCGTGCGCTCGGGCGCGCGGGCGTCCATGCCGGGCATGATGGATACGGTCTTGAACCTCGGACTCAACGCCGGGACGGTCGAGGGGCTCGCGCGTCGTTCGGGCGACCGGCGGTTTGCCTATGACAGCTATCGCCGCTTCATCCAGATGTACGGCAGCGTGGTCCTCGACATGGACCACTACGCCTTCGAGGAGCTCATCGAGATCGCGAAGGAAGAACGCGGCATCACGCTCGACACGGAGCTCGACGCCGAGGCGCTCGTCGGCCTCGTCGCGGCCTACAAGGCAAAAGTCGAGGAGACGCTCGGCCGGCCTTTCCCCGATGATCCCCACGAGCAATTGTGGGGGGCGATCGGCGCCGTCTTCGGCAGCTGGATGAACCAGCGCGCGATCACCTACCGCCGGCTTCACGCGATCCCCGAGGATTGGGGCACGGCCGTCAACGTGCAGGCCATGGTGTTCGGCAATATGGGCGAGGATTGCGCGACCGGTGTGGCCTTCACGCGCAATCCGTCGACGGGCGAAAGGCGGCTTTACGGCGAGTTCCTCATCAACGCCCAGGGCGAGGATGTCGTGGCCGGTATCCGCACGCCGCATCCGCTGACGGCGGCCGAGCGCACCGCCGCGAGCAGCAAGCGCATCGCGATGGACGAAGCGATGCCTGATGCCTTCCGCGCGCTCAGCGATGCCCAGGCCCGGCTCGAGGCCCATTACCGCGACATGCAGGACGTCGAGTTCACGGTGCAGAAGGGCAAGCTGTGGATGCTGCAGACGCGTGCGGGCAAGCGCACCGCGGCGGCCGCGCTCAAGATCGCGGTCGACATGGTGGCCGAAGGGCTCATCGGCGAGAAGGACGCGGTGCGGCGGCTCGATCCCGCGGCGCTCGATCAGCTCCTCCATCCGCGCCTCGACCCGAACGCGCCGCGCGAGGTGCTGACGCGCGGGCTTCCGGCCTCCCCGGGGGCCGCCTCGGGAATCGTCGTGCTGACGGCCGATGAGGCCGAAGCGCGCGCGAATCACGGCGAGGCGGTCATCCTCGCGCGCATCGAGACGAGTCCCGAGGACATCCACGGCATGCACGCCGCAAAGGGCATCGTGACGGCCCGCGGCGGGATGACCAGCCACGCGGCCGTCGTCGCCCGCGGCATGGGCCGGCCATGCGTCGTCGGGGCAGGAGATATCCGCATCGATCTGGCGCAGGGCACCTTGACGATCGGCGCGCATGCGCTTCGCGCGGGCGATCGCATTACCATCGACGGCGCAACGGGCGAGATCATGCGCGGCCAGGTGCCGACCATCGAGCCAGCTCTGACCGGCGACTTCGCGACGGTGATGGAGTGGGCCGATCGCTTCCGCCGCATGAAGGTGCGCGCGAACGCCGATCAGCCGGAGGATGCACGCACGGCGCGTCGGTTCGGCGCTGAAGGCATCGGGCTCTGCCGCACCGAGCACATGTTCTTCGACGGCGATCGCATCGTCGCGATGCGTGAGATGATCCTCGCCGCGGATGAGGCCGGCCGGCGCGCGGCCCTCGACAAGATTCGGCCCATGCAGCGGCAGGACTTCGTCGGTCTTTTTACGATCATGGCGGGGTTGCCGGTGACGATCCGTCTCTTGGACCCGCCGTTGCACGAGTTTCTCCCGCATAGCGAGGCGGAGATGGCGGCGGTTGCGCGGGAAGCGGGCGTGGACGTTATGACGGTGAAGCAACGGACCGCGCGCCTCAAGGAAGCGAACCCCATGCTCGGTCACCGGGGTTGTCGGCTTGGCATCACCTATCCGGAAATTTACGAGATGCAGGCGCGCGCGATCTTCGAGGCAGCGGCCGAGACGCGGCGCGCGACGGGGCAGGCCGTGGTGCCGGAGGTGATGATTCCCCTCGTCGCGACGCGGCGGGAGTTCGACATCCTGAAACTAGTGATCGACCGGGTGGCGGGCGAGGTGGCACGGGAGACGGGAGGCATGCTCGACTACTCGGTCGGCACGATGATCGAGCTGCCGCGCGCGGCATTGCGCGCGAAGGAGATCGCGGAAAGCGCAGCCTTCTTCAGCTTCGGCACCAACGACCTGACGCAGACGACGTTCGGCCTCTCGCGCGACGACGCGGGTCAGTTCCTCGATTCCTACCAGCGGCAGGGCATTCTCGAGCAGGATCCGTTCGTGACGCTCGACACGGAAGGGGTGGGTGAGCTCGTCGCCATCGCCGTGGAACGCGGCCGCGCGGGCCGCGCGGACTTGAAGCTCGGCATCTGCGGCGAGCATGGCGGTGATCCCGCCTCGATCCGCTTCTGCGAAGGCGTCGGGCTCGACTATGTCTCGTGTTCGCCCTACCGCGTGCCGATCGCGCGCCTGGCCGCGGCGCAGGCCACGTTGGCCGGCACTGTCGAGCGCGACGTCTAGGCCATCCAGCCCGGCCGGACCGGCCGGACGCGCACGGTTCCTGCCAAGAGAGCGCTGTCGGGTCTCAGCGCGGCCTCGATGAACTCGAGGCGCAGCAACGCGAGGCCGCGGCCATCTGCCGCACTCCGGAGATCGCCCGCATCCTTGCCGTCGAGCGTGACGGGCGTGCCGGCTGGCGGGGCGGGGCCGTCGAGCGTCACGGGAAAGAGGCGCCGCTTGACGAGGCCGCGGTACTTCGTGCGTGCGGTCAGTTCCTGGCCGACATAGCAGCCCTTTTCGAAGTCGACGCCATGGAGCTCCTCGAAATTGGATTCGAGCAGAAGCGATTTCTCGACTTCGAGATCCCGGCTGCCGTCGGGCACGCCGATCGCAAGGCGGTGCCTGTCATAGGCACCGGCGTCGGCAGGGGCGAGGCCGGCTCGCGCCAGTGCGCCCTCGGCACCTTCCGCGGGCAGAATCGCGCGCGCCCCGAGCGTTGCCAGGCGCGGATCGACATAGGCGAGGCCGCCCGCGAAGGGTGCCGCGGAACCTTCTTCGACGGGAAGGCCGAGCTTTGCCGCTGCGTGCTCGCCCCATGCGACGGCGACCACATAGCCGGCGGCCACTTCGATCGCGACCTTGGCGCGAAGCCGGTAGAGCGTCAGGCGCCGTTTCAAATCCTCAAGCCGGTGCGCCTCACCGTCGATCAACAGCGCACCGTTCCGCTCGGCGATGAAGAAATCATGGAGGAATTTGCCTTGCGGGCTCAGCAAGGCCGCGTAGATGGCGCGCTCCGCGCCGACCTTTGCCACATCGTTCGAGACGAGGCCCTGGAGGAAGCCGCGCGCGTCCGCACCCGAAAGGGCCAGGAGGCCACGCGAAGGGAGAAGGGCGAACCAGGTCATTCCGAACAGCCCGATGCGGTGTGCGTCCCCCCAAAGTGGATAGCGCCCTGCCTCATGGCAAGTCCCTCCACCCCTGGCCCATGATCCGCGGGGCCGCGATCGGGCTGGCGCGGTCCGGGGCGCCACGGTAAAAGTCGCGACATGCGGGTGACTTTTGTCGACGACAGCATTCCGTTCGATGGCAACACCCCGACCACGGAACCGCTCGGCGGCCCGGAAAAGGCCTTTGCCAGTCTGCCTGGGGCGCTCGCACGGTCGGGTCATGCCGTCACCGTGTTCAATCGCTGTCGCGCGCCGATGACGATCGAAGGCGCGGAATGGCGCCCTTGGGACGTTCCGCGCCCCGCCGAGACGGACATCCTCGTCGTATTCCGCAAGCCGGAGCTTTTGGCGTCGGTCGCGCAAGCCAAGCGCCGGTTCCTTTGGCTTACGGGTGATCCGGACTATCTGGGGCGTGCCCGGAGCCGCGCTTTCCTCGATCGCTGGAAGCCGGTGCTTGTATTCCTGTCGCGCTCGCATGTGGAAAGCCATGAGAACGCGGACAAGCTCCGGTCAGCCATCCTGGCGCCGGGTTTGAGACCTCCCTTCCTCGCTGTCGAGGCCAACCGGCCCGCCGATCCGCCACGCGCGCTTGTGACCGCCCATCCGCTCCATGGCCTCAATTGGCTTCTCGACCTGTGGCAAGGGACGATCCACGCGATCGCGCCGCGCGCGGTACTGCATGTCTATTCCGCGGCCCTCGACAAAGCGCAGCGTGGCGAGCCCTTCGACCCCGTCTTCCGCCCGCTTGTCGAACGGCTCGCGAATGCGGCGAATGATGGTATCGTTGTGAAACGTCCGCTTCCGGACCCTGCGATGGCGGCGGCGTACCGTGAGGCGCGCGTCCATCTTCATCCCGGTCACGCTTCCGATATGTATGCATTCAGCATAGCCGAGTCGCAGTCATGCGGGTTGCCGGCGGTCGCGCGCGCGCGTGGTGCTGCACGCGAACGCATCATTGCGGGAACGACGGGTTTCCTGGCAAACGATGACGACGCCTTCGCCAATGCCGCCCTCCGCCTGTTGAACGACAATGCCACCTTCGAGCGGATGAGTCTCTCGGCGCGCACGACGCAGCTCGGTCGCCGCTGGGACGAAGTGGCTGCGGAATTTGAGGTCCATTGGTGAAACGAGTTCTTTTCATCACATCCACGCGCATCGGGGATGCCATCCTTTCGACGGGAATCCTGTCGTGGCTCATCGACCGCTACCCCGAGGCGCGTTTCACCATCGCCTGCGGTCCCGCGGCGGCGCCGTTGTTCAGTGCCGTCCCGCGGCTCGAACGCGTGATCGCGCTGGAGAAGCAGTCCTGGAGCCGGCATTGGTTTCGACTGTGGTTGCAGTGTGCGCCGCATGTCTGGAGCGCGGTGGTCGATCTCCGCGGCTCTGCGGTGAGCTACGGGGTTATTTGCGCTAACCGGTTCGTGAAGCGCTCGAATGGCGGGGACGGTCATGTCGTCGAGCAGCTTGCCAGGGTCGTCGGACTGTCCGATCCGCCGCCGCCAAGGCTCTGGACCGCGCCTGAGCATTGGCAGGAGGCCGAGCGCATCATTTCCCGCGCCACACCGGTCCTGGCTGTGGGCCCAGCGGCGAACTGGCGCGGCAAGGAGTGGCCGACCCATCGTTTCGGTGAACTCGTCGCGCGTCTGACGGCACCGAACGGAATCCTTCCGGGTGCGCGCGTCGCCCTGTTCGGTTCGGCGTCCGAGCGGCGCCGGGCGGAGGAAGTGCGTCACGCAATCCATCCCGATCGTTTTATCGACCTCATGGGCCGCGTCGATCTGCTCACGGCCTATCTCTGTCTTCGGCGCTGCGCGTTTTACATCGGCAACGATTCCGGCACGATGCACCTTGCCGCGGCGGCCGGTACGCCGACGCTCGGTCTCTTCGGGCCGAGCCGGGACGAGCTCTATCGGCCCTGGGGCCCGCACTGCGCCGTGGTGCGCACGACGGAATCCTTTGAGGAATTGACATCGCGCCCGGGCTACGATCACCGCACGACCGGTACGCTCATGGGCGGCTTGTCGGTTGACGCGGTGGTGGCGGCGGCGGCAAAGCTCTGGCGCCGTTGCCAAGAGAAGGCGGCATGAATAGCCCGCAGCTCTCGGCGCTCGTCGTGGCCCACAATGAGGAGGGCCAGCTCGCCGATTGCCTCCAGCGCCTGACGTTCGCTGACGAGATCGTCGTCGTGCTCGACCGGTGCACGGACGGCTCACGCGCGATCGCCCAGCGTTACGCGAAAACGATCATCGAAGGGGCGTGGGAAATCGAAGGGCCGCGCCGCATGGCCGGGATCGAAGCCTGTACGGGCGACTGGATCCTCGAGGTCGACGCGGACGAGCGCGCCTCGCCCGAGCTTGGCGCCGAGATCCGTGCGCGCATCTCCGATGCGCCGCCGGGGCATTTTCTCGTGCCGATCGACAATTACATCGGCGATCGGCTGGTCCGTTACGGCTGGGGCGCCTCTTGGGGCACGAGCGCGACGGTCCGCCTATTCTCGCGCGGAGCGAAGCGGTGGGGCGATCAGCGGATCCATCCCAAGGTCGAGCTGTCGGGCACACGGCAGAGGCTCGCCACGCCGCTTGCGCATCACGTCGATCGCAATATCTCGGATATGATCCGGCGCCTCGACCGCTATACGAGCGCGCGGGCGGCCGATCTCCGGGCCAGCGGTCGGATCGGCAGCTTCGCGCCCAACCTCCGCCGCTTGTTTTCACGGTTTTTCAAGTGCTATGTCCGCCGGAAGGGTTACCGCGAAGGGGGGTATGGTTTTCTCATCGCGCTCTTTGCCGGCTTGTATCCGCTGCTGTCTTTCTTCAAAGCCAAGCTGGAGCGGGAATGAGTGGCGGGCCGCGGCCATGCGGTGTGTTCTGAGTGGGGCCGATGCGGGTACTCCAGGCCATGGCCGGCGCGCCTCGCGGCGGGGCCGAGGCGTTCTTCGAGCGGTTGGTTTCGGCACTCTCGCGGGCGGGGCTCGCGCAGCGCGTGCTCATCAGGCGAAACGCGCCGCGCGCTGAACGCTTGCGCCAGGCGGGCGTCGACCCGGTAGAGCTCGCCTTCGGCGGCGTGCTCGATTTCTCGACGCGGCGCGCGTTCCGGCGCGAGGTGCGGCGCTTCCAACCCGATATCGTGTTGACCTGGATGAGCCGAGCCACGCGATTTTGTCCGCGCAATGGCTTCGTGCATGTGGCCCGGCTCGGCGGGTACTATAATGTGAAGCATTATCGTCACTGCGATCACTTGATCGGCAACACGCAGGACATCGTGAGCTATCTCGTCGACAACGGCTGGCCCGCCGATCGCGCGCACTATCTTCCGAATTTCGTGGATGCCACACGGATGACCGCGGCGCCGCGCGCCATGTTTACGACTCCGGAGCGCGTTCCGCTCGCCCTGGCACTCGGGCGGCTGCATGAGAACAAGGCCTTCGACGTTCTCATCGCGGCGCTTCACGATCTGCCTCAGCTCTGGTTGTGGATCGCGGGAGACGGACCGAAGAAGGCCGCGCTTCAGTCGCAGGCCGCGTCGCTCGGCGTTGCCGAACGCGTGCGGTTCGTCGGCTGGCGCGAGGACGTGCCGGCGCTTTTGGCTGCGGCGGACGTTCTTGTCTGCCCCTCGCGGCATGAACCGCTCGGCAACGTCGTGATCGAGGGCTGGGCGCATCGCCGCCCGGTCGTCGCCGCGGCGAGTGCGGGCCCACGCTCGCTCATCCGTGACGGAGAAAGCGGGATCATTGTTCCCGTCGATGACGCGCCCGCGCTGGCGGCGGCGCTCGCCCGGGTCCTGGCCGATGACGGGCTACGGGCGCGTCTGATCGAGGGCGGCAGGCAGGCCTACAAAACCGATTTTACGGAAGCGGCCGTGGTCAAACGGTATCTCGATTTCTTCGCGCAGGTCGCGCGCTGATGTGCGGAATTGCGGGACTGATGGTGCCGGAAGGCCAGACCCCCGATGGGGCCGTTCTCGATCGGCTCGCGGTGGCGCTCGGTCATCGTGGCCCTGACGGCGAGGGTCGCCATGTCTCCGGCAATCTCGGCATGATCCAGACGCGGCTCGCGATCATCGATCTCAGGACTGGCGATCAGCCGCTTTACGGGCCGGAGGGCGTGGCGCTGGTCGCCAATGCCGAGATTTACAACTATGTCGAGTTGCGTGCCGCCGATCCGGGGGCCGTCTATCGCACGGCGTCGGATTGTGAATCATCGCTTCAGCTCTATCATCGCCATGGTCTCGATTTTACCCGGCATCTGCGCGGGATGTACGCCATTGCTCTCCACGACGTGCAGGGCCGCCGGCTCGTTCTCGCGCGCGACCCATTCGGTATCAAGCCGCTCTACTATGCGGAGACAGCGCAGGGTTTCGCCTTTGCCTCCGAGCCCCAAGCCATCATCGCCGCCGGTCTTGTCCGGCCGCGTATTCAGGTCGTGCGGCGTACGGAGCTACTTCAACTTCAATTCACGACCGGCCGGGCGACGCTGTTCGATGGCATCGAACGCGTGTTGCCGGGAGAGGTATTGGTCGTCTCGAACGGCCGTATCGTCGAGCGTCGCCGCAACGCCGCCCTGCCCAGCGTTGGTCCGCGAACGCTTTCGGAGGACGAGGCGCTCGCCCAACTCGACCGCGTGCTGGAGGATAGCGTGCGGATCCACCAGCGCTCGGATGTGCCTTACGGCATGTTCCTGTCGGGCGGCATCGACTCGTCGGTGGTGCTGGCCATGATGGCGCGGTTGAATGAGCGGCCGGTCGTCGCCTTCACGGCGGGCTTTCCCGGCACCGGCGTCCATGACGAGCGCGACCACGCGCGCGCCGTCGCGCGCAGCTTTCGGGCCGAACATGTCGAAGTGGCGTTCTCCGAGCAGGACTTCTGGACGCTTCTGCCCGAGGTCGCGGCCATCCTCGACGACCCCGCCGCGGACTATGCGGTTCTGCCCACCTATAAGCTGGGGTCCGTGGCCGCGGGACGGGTCAAGGTCATCCTCTCCGGTGAGGGGGGCGACGAAATGTTCGCGGGCTATGGCCGCTATCGCAGCGTGATGCGCCCGTGGTGGCGCGGCGGCCGGGCACTGCGCGCGCGGGGCATGCTCGACGGCCTTGGCCTCTTGCGCCAGGAGAGCGCCGGTTGGCGGGACGGCGTCGCGGCCGCCGAGATCACGGAGATGAAAAACGGCCGTACGCCGCTTCAAGTCGCGCAAGCGATCGATTGCGCGGATTGGCTGCCGAACGACCTCTTGAACAAGCTCGACCGCTGCCTGATGGCGCATGGCGTCGAGGGACGCACGCCGTTCCTCGATCCGGTGGTTGCGGATTTCGCATTTCGGCTTCCGGACGCGCTCAAGGTGCGCAAGGGCCGGGGCAAGTGGATTCTCCGCCGCTGGCTTGAGGACCATGCCCCGGGAACGGAGCCGTTCGCACGAAAGCACGGTTTTACCGTGCCCGTCGGGGAATGGATCGCGGCCAGGGGGCAGATCCTCGGCCCGCTTGTCGCGGCTCAACCGGGCGTTGCCGAAGCCTGTCGGCCCGATTCCGTCAAGCGCCTTTTCGAATCGAGCGGAAAACGGGCGGGCTTTGCCGCGTGGACGCTGCTCTTTTATGCATTGTGGCACCGGCGCCACGTGTTGGGTAAGGCCCCGATGGGCGACGTCTTCGAGACGCTCGATGAAAGTGCGGAACCGCACGACGGTATAACGCGGAGATGGGCATGATGACGGAGACCTTCGATCTTGTCGTCAAAGGCGGCCGTGTGGTGACGCCGGGCGGCCTCGTCGATATCGATGTCGGCGTTCGGGGCGGCCAGATCGTCGCGCTGGGCTCGCTGGCGACGGCGCGAACGGGGACGACGATCGATGCGGCGGGACTCCACGTTCTTCCCGGCGTCATCGACACGCAGGTCCATTTCCGCGAGCCGGGTCTCGAGCACAAGGAAGATCTCGCGACCGGGACGGCATCGGCCGTCCTCGGCGGGGTGACCACCGTGTTCGAGATGCCGAACACGAAACCGCTGACGCTCCGCGCGCCGGAACTGAAAGACAAGCTCGCGCGGGCCAAGGGGCGTGCGTCGAGCGATTACGCGTTCTTCATCGGAGCCGCGGCGGAGAACGCCGAGGAGCTCGGCGCGCTCGAGCGGCTGCCGGGCTGCTGCGGGGTCAAGATGTTCATGGGCAGCTCGACCGGCAGTCTTCTCGTGCCTGATGATCCGACCGTGCGGCGCGTGCTCAAATCGGGCACACGACGCGTCGCGGTCCATGCCGAAGACGAGGCGCGGCTCATCGAGCGGCGGGCGATCGCCGATTCGGCCGGGCGTCCGCACGTCCACCCCGAGTGGCGCGATGTCGAATCGGCCCTGCGCGCGACGGGGCGGCTGCTCGCCATTGCGCGTGAGACCGGCCGGCGCGTCCACGTGCTCCATGTGACGACCGCGGAGGAGATGGCGCTCCTGGCTCGACACAAGGACGTCGCGACGGTCGAGGTCACGCCGCAACACCTCACCCTTGCGGCGCCCGAGTGCTACGACAGGCTCGGCAATTTCGCTCAGATGAATCCGCCGATCCGTGAGGCGCGCCACCGCGACGCATTGTGGCGTGCGATCGACGAAGGCGTCGTCGACGTGCTCGGTTCCGATCATGCGCCGCACACGCGCGCGGAAAAAGAACAGCCCTATCCCAAGAGCCCGTCGGGCATGCCGGGCGTTCAGACGCTGCTTCTCCTCATGCTCGATCACGTGAACAAAGAGCGCCTCAGTCTCGAGCGGTTGGTCGACCTCACGGGCCATGGCCCCCAGCGCATTTACAACATCGCCTGCAAGGGGCGTATCGCGCTCGGCTACGACGCCGATTTCGTGCTGGTCGACATGAAGGCGCGGCGGCGCATCACGGCGGCTGCGATGGCGAGCAAGACCGGCTGGACGCCGTTCGACGGGATGGAGATCACCGGCTGGCCGATCGCGACGATCTTGCGCGGCCGGGTGGTCGTGAAGGACGGCGAGATCATCGGCCCGCCTTCAGGCGAACCCGTTCGCTTCCTTGAGACGCTTGGTGCCCGCTGACCCCCGGTCAGTGGATATCTGATATAACAATAATGTTTTCAATGACTTATAGAAACACCTTCCGCTGTGAACCAGCCGTGAGCCACCGCGGCGCGGTTTCGAGCTGGCCGGTCGACCGCCAGGCTAGAGCCCGGAGGACGATCGCGCCTCAAGGCGGCGCCATCAGCCCGCGCGATGGTCCTGGCGCATGGCCCTCGAAATTTGGCGAGGCGCACAGTGGCCGGGATCCTCCGACCGATCGGCCGGTGTGCGCCGTCTATCAGACTGGCGCTCGCTAGCCCCAGCAGAGCGCCAGGCCAGGCAATCGGGCGGCGCTCTGTTTTTCAACTAAATCGAAGCCACAAAAAACACCCGATCAATGCGAATCCGCCAACCTCAAAAAGCAACCGAGCCCATCGCGGCCATTCGCGATTTGCATTTTTTAGTAACCACTCCTCAATTTTTTCTGACCTTGTGATGGTTGTGGACTGCGGCCGCTTGTTCTTCGGACGCTTCCTTGGCTTGCTTGTTGGTGCGGAAAAATAAACCGCAACAGCGGCGATGAACAAAAGTCCTAAGCATGTGGCCAATTCTCCCCATGTCAAAAAACGCCATTGGATAATGCAGACAAAAAATATGCCACCAACAATCACAAGAAACAGCCACCCCAGAGCCCCGACGGCGCCGTCGGTATCAAAAAACGCCCTAGCGAATCTGGTTTTATATTTTGGCGGTGATTCTTCCATGCCCCTCGTCCTCTTCATAAAAAGGAATCACCCCCGGTGTGGCTGCGCCGGGGATGATGGTACTCCGTTCGTCAGCTCCCGTAAGGTCGGCCAGCCCTGTGGCGTGGCGCCCGCGTTGACGATGATGACGTTTGGCCGGGGGTGTGCCCGCTGGCAGGGGCCTCGACGGCGCCGATGCGGGCAATGCGGTCTTTGCATTGTGGACGCTTGGGGATGGGGCACTCGATCACGCTCGGGGCGCACGGCCACACCAAAAAGCGAAGGCCCGCCAGTCAGCCACCTGGCGGGCCTTTGAGCGCTGTCAGCTCCGGTAGGGCCGGACGGCCCGGCTAGGCGCGGCGCTCCTGATCGACTCGAATGGAGACGCCTACTCGGCCGTCGCCCCACTTCGACACCTCTTTTGACGTGTAGAACTTGGCTCGGTTCCCCTCAATGTCAGAGACATTGAAGGCGAACACTGCCCCGGCGGGACGCTCTGTCGTGCTCTTGCGCGACGGGCGGCGGTTCTTCGATGACGTGGCCATAGTCATTCTCCCTCTTTTGGGCTGTTTCGCGGCACAATTGCGCGCGACAGAGAGAGTATAGACAGAAAAATGTTACCTTGTCATTAAAATTTTGAAGTAATTTTTTGTCTATTATTGTCGATCTACAAAATCTACACTTTCAACAAATTCGACAGAGTTAATTTAACTGTCTTCTTTATTACTAGACATAGAACTTTATCTCAAAAATAAAAATCTAGTCTTGCTTTGATTGCTCAATGCCACCATCGCGAGGCTTGGGCGCGCCGAAAGGCGCGGACCTTCGTCGGGGGCGCGACGTGCCGGTGTCGATTGCTGGTCGATAGCCCGCCGCGATCGAGGACCGGGGCTGTCGGCAGAGTGTGCCGTCAGGGCAGGCGGGCCGGTCTGTTGGTCACAATCATCTCGCCCGGTGGCTGGGTCGCGCTCCGCGCTGCGCTCGCCCGGTGCATATAGACAAGGTGAGGCGGTCGATAGGCCGGGCCGGTCAGCTTGGTCCGCTTGGCGTCAGCTAGCCCCGTGCCGCGCGCGCCGCGCCGCGCCTCGCCTTGTCCCGCCTTACCCCCTGGGGAGGGGTCGCGCGCGTGCTCGCGTGACTTGCAACCCCCGGATCCTAAAATTCCGGTTGCCAAACCTTTTTGGGTTTCGTTGGGCAACCCCAGCCCTCCAAAGGCCCCGCGCCGCCCAGGATGACCGCCAGAGATCGCTGACGCTAGGCCTGCTGTTCGTGGGCATCCTTGGCGAATGGGCAAAAATGTCACTGGATTGAATAGGTTAGACCTATTCTGCGCTTTCGGTCTGTAGACGTTCCATGCCCAAGATAGCAGAAAGCACGACTTCGTTGCGCGCGCCCCAAAGCGCATGATAGTTTAATTGTGAAATGGCACTCATGTCAATTCATAAAAACGAGGGAGTATGCGAAGTGGAAGGCAGAGACGATGATTTGATCACCACGGCCGAGGTGGCGCGACTGCTCGGAGTTTCGAAATCTTCGATCGAGAAGTCTCGGGTTGTGGGGTCTCCGATCCCCTACCGAAAAGTTGGGATGGGCGGGCGTGCCGTCAGGTACAGGCGTCAGGACGTTACGAAGTTCATCGAAGCGAATACGCACACGAGCACATCAGAGCGGCCCCGCGCCGCCTGATGAGCATCCTTCATGTCAAAAACCGATCAGGAAGATCGGTCGACTGGTCCCGCCAAGAAGGCAACCTCGACCGAGACTGCAACAACCAGCGATTTTCTATTTCCACAACTTCGGCTGACGGAGGACGACTACGGGCCAGCCTACGGCGAGCCCGGTCCACACGGGCCCTCTGACCGTATGTTGACCGAACTGCTACGACTCGCGCGGCGGTATCGCGTCCTCTTACAGTCTGGCGATTCCGACGAGAGCTTGAAGATGGCAACAAAGATCGGGTGGATACTTGGCGAGATTTGTCAGCGAGCTGACATCGATCCCTCTTACGGGCCTGAAAAGAAAAACCCTTTCAACAAGGTGCCACCCCAGAAGCAATTGCTATTTCGGCTTCTCGTCGAGGCGCTCCGCCATTCCTGGTGGGGCAGCGATTTGTTTCAGTCCGACACCAAGCAGTGGCGCATCCGATCGGCTGACGCACTCCTTCACATGATTTCTGCCGCGAACTCGATCACTGACCGTCCCCCAAACTATTTGTATGTCGGAGAGCTCGAATGAGTACCGCCGAGAGCTTCGCCAGCATTCTGACGGCGGTCGTTCCACAGAAGAACGGTGGGATGGATTTTAGGCGATATCCAAAAGGTTGGAACTCACCATCCAAGCGGCTCGAATTCGATGATGTCGCGCGCGCTCTGCTCGCCAACTCGGAGGCTGTCTGCCGGCACCTATTTCCCGCGGGCGTCAGGCGTGGTTCCGAATTCGTGGTAGGGGATTTGACCGGCGCGAAGGGAGAGTCGCTGTCGATCAATTTACGCGATGGGGTCTGGGCAGACTTCTCGACCGGCGAGGGCGGAGCGGACCTGATAGCGCTCTGGGCGGCGCGCCATGGCCTGAAGCAGGGCGAGGCGAAAGGTGAAGCGGAGTCTTTTCTTGGGCTGACGGATGGCTCTAGCGTCACGAGTTCGGTCACGCGAATTCCCACGGCGCATCCAGCGGGCTCGAGGCAAGCGGCGCCTGTCGCGCAAGAGGACGACGCTAATTGGTGGAAGAAGGTTTCGCGTTCTGGCAGCTGGGAGTACCGAGATCGGAATGGCAACGTATGGGGCAACGTCTTTCGCTGGGACAGCCCCGGCCGCGCGAAGGTTATCCGACCTTTCGATCCGAAGATCAGGTCCTACGCGGCGCCCAAGGGCCCGCGGCCGTTGTTCAACTTGCTGGCCGTGATGGCGAGCACAGGCCATGTGGTTTTGGTGGAAGGTGAGAAGACCGCAGACGCGGTTAAGGCGGCGGGTTTCGTCGCCACGACTATTTTTGGGGGTTCGAACGCGACGGGCATGGCCGACTGGTCGCCCTTAGCCGGAAGAGACGTGACGATATGGCCCGATAACGATCCGGCTGGACAGAAGTTTGCGAAATCTGCGATCGAGAAACTTCAAGAGGCTGGCGCGGCCAGCGTGCGCGTGTGCCCGATTCCCGATGGATCTCCCGAGAAATGGGACGCCGACGATGCGACGCTCGAGGAACGTCAGGCGATCATTGCGGCGGGCATGGCCTCGAGGCCGGTCTTCAAGCCGCTAGACGTCTATGACTTCGACGCCGACAGGCAGACCATAGGTGAGGCTCCGGCTCGTAGCTGGGTTGTCCTGGGTGCCATTCCGGCGGCCGTTCCATTCATCATATATGGAGCTGCGGGCTGCGGAAAAAGTATGGCCGTCCTCGATCTCTGCCTGAAGGTCGCGACGCGCGGCCAGGCCGGTCTGGTCGACCCGCAGACGTTCCTCGGACAAGTGCCGGCCGAGGCTGCGGGGGCGGCGGTCTACCTGACGATCGAAGATGACAGGGCAGAGATTCACCGACGTCTCAACCGCCTGGATCCCGGCCGGACGCGCAAGAGCGCTCCGCTATCCTTCATTCCCGTGCTTGACCTTCCGGGTTTCGACCCCGTGATTATCCGCACTGAGAACCGGATTGCCTCGCTGACACGCTTTGCCGAGGAAGGCGGTGGCCTCGAGGACTTGCTGACCAAGCTCAAGGGTCGCTGGGGCGTGCCGGTGAAGCTGCTGGTCATGGACCCCGCTGGCGAGCTGGTCGAGGGCAACGAGGATTCGTCGGAGACGATCAAGCCGCTCATGCGGCGTTTACGGGAAATCTCAAGTCAACATGATTGCGCTATTGGTCTGGTCGGTCACGTCGCGAAGGGTGAGTTGAACACCGAACGCATGAAGGCCAGCGGCATGAGGGGCAGTGGCGCGTGGACCGCCGGCGCGCGCATGGCCTTCGGGCTCTGGCGGCCCGACGACGAAACAGCCAAGAGAGAGTTGCGAAAGCTCGGTTTGCCGCTCACTTCCGTCAACGCCTATCGCGTTGTGTTCGGCCATATGACCAAAGAGAACCATGGAGGCGGCCACAGGGGACGCCTCACGTACCTGCAAGATGAGAAAACGGGGCTCTTACACGACGTGACGGCACGAATCAGAAGCGAAGCCGCCAGCGAGGCCGAGAACGCGCCAGCACTGCTCTTGGATGCGGTTAAGGAGGCGGCAGAGCTGGGTCAGCCGTATCGGATTGATGGTGCATCCGGGCTGTACAAGCTGCGGGCCACTCTGCCGGCGCCGCTGAACGGCTTCGGAGAGAAGAAACTGCGCGGCATAGGCAATGCCCTTCTTGAGGCGGGTAAAATCCAGAAGTGCCGCGGCAAGGGCAGCACATTGCCGGTCCTGCTCGACGTACCTGGCGGCCCGTTTGCAATCGGAGTCGGCGATATCGCCACCGGCAGTCTCGAGGAGCTGCGCAAGAAGCGCGACAACTTCGGCGGTGAAGAATGACGCCGGCAGAACACCATCGGCATGTCGTTGCAGGGCCGCCGAGCGTCGGCAGTCGGCAGTCAGCCTTGCCGATGGATTTTGAAATTCTCAATGTTTTCAATGAACTAGCGTCGGCACGTCGGCAGTCGGCAGCCATCGGCAGGCAGCCCTGCCGATCGAGATAACTCATTGAATTATATACGATATTCGGAATGGAGAATCCGTCGGCAGATCGGCAGTACCAAGAGTAGGGGGGCGGCTTGCCGACGCCGCCCCCTACCGAAGGAAAAAGAAGCGGTGCCGACGCCGCCCCTCCCTCCCGGCGGCCCCTCCCGTCACGCCGGAACCGGCCTTGGCCTTGCGGGCTCGAGGCGTCACCGGCCTCGACACCGGACCCCGCCCGGAGCGATCGTCGGGATATCGAGCATCGTGGCGAACTGATTGAGGTGGAGCTATGTGGCCGATGATCGTCCGTCGAATCTTCTCCCGTCGAGCAGCCGTGTCGTCCTCGCCTGATGGCGTTGAGGGCGCGCGTCAACGCAACCTTGGTCGTGATGCAGAGATAACCTCTCTCCGTCACGCCTTGGCCGAGCGCGAGCGTCGCCTGGCGGCGATGACACGCATCGCAAAAATGGCAGTCGACACGATCACCAAGGCGAGAAATCTGATCGCCAGTGGACATGCCGTGCGGGCGTATCTGCTGCTGAGTGCGATCGATGACGTGGCGGTTGGGACGTCAGCGGCCGCGGCACCGGACCCTCGGCAGACGCGTTGAGCGGTAGGCGCCTAAGTCTGTTGCTTTGTGCCACCGTGTGATTGACGGTCTTGTACATAGTTGCTCAGAGTTAGATGTAGCGTCATGCGCGCGGCGCGCGCGCGGGCCAGGATTGTTCAACTTCGCTGCAAACCGGGATCGACTAGTTTACAATTCCCGGATGGATAACTCTCGCAATTCTCATGTCCTGACTGATCTTCAGCGCGCCTTCGTGGCGGACTTCGTCGCAACCGGCGGCAAGAACGCCACCGCCTCGGCGCGCTCGGCCGGTTACTCGGCAGACAGTGCCCGTCAAGAAGGCTGGCGCCTTCTCCGCAAGCCCAGCATTCAAACTGCCATCCAACGGGAACGCGCACGCGCGATCGACACCGAGGGCGCGACGCGGGCTTGGGCCGTGATCGAAGGAATCTTGGACGACGTGAAGGTGCCCTATGGCATCCGCTTCGAGGCCGCAAAGTACATCATGTCAATTGCCGGCCACGTACCGCCTCGCGAAAAAACCGAAGACGGCTCGCGCGACAAGCCCATTGAGGAGATGACCGTCTCAGAGCTGGAGTCGCTAATTCGTCGCCATGAGCGCGCGGAGGAGCCCGCTGTCGGCTCTAGCGATGCGTCCGCGACTGAAACCTCTGAGGTCGAGCCATCACCTTCGGAGAACGACGAAAAGCCGGCTCAGGCCGCAGCATAAGAAGGACTCGCGAAAATGGGAATATTTGGAGGCGGCCCGAGTACCGGGAACGGCGGAAACGCTGCGGAATCGGCACGAGCGGCGGAAGAGGCCCGTCAAGCCCGGATCACCCAGGGAACGGCGGACGTCAACAAGACGTTCGAGCAGTTCAATCCTGACTTCTACAGCAAGCGCGCGGCTGACTACTCCGGCTACTACGCGCCCCAGGTAGACGAGCAGTATGCTAACGCGCATCGCGACCTGGTGATGAACCTTGCGCGCACGGGCGTCCTCAATGGCAGCGAGGGCGCGCGTCAGCTCGGGTTGCTCGACGAACAGTACGGCCGCGAGAAGGAAGGCGTAGCTTCGCGCGCGTCAGACTTCTCGAACCAGGCGCGGACATCGGTCGAACAGAATCGTTCGGACGTCCTCAATCAGTTGAGTGGCAGCGCGGATCCGGCGGCAGCCGCCGCCAGCTCGACGGCGCGCGCGACAACCCTGTCGGCACCCGGCTCCTTCAGCCCGATCGGCCAACTGTTCGCAGGCCTTGCCAACCAGGTGGGGCAAGGGATAGCGGGCGCGACCGCGGGCCTTAACACGTCTTATCCGGCGATCCGGTCAAATCCGATCTCTGGTCCCGGCAGCATGAAATTGACTTACTAATGCTCAGGCCCGCCGTCCTCACTGCTCTTGCTGCGTTCGGACAGTCGCGCAACTTCACGCCCGAAGAGATTCTTGACCTCCTGGATGTGCGTCTCGCTGCGGGAGTTGCGCTTGAGCGGCTTGAGGCTGGCGAACTCGACACAGCAAAGAACATCATCGGTTGGGTCGTTGGCAGGCTCGACGTCTACACGCCGCGCGTGCGGTCGGAGCGAGACTGAGCAGTTCGGTCAGCGCTTCTGGTGGCGGCCGGGGCAGAGTTTATCCGATCGCGGGCCGGACCTATAGCGCGTGGGCGGCGTGATAGCTCAATTGAAGTATGTCCAAGCAGGTGGACCGTCAGGTATGTATTCAAAGAAACCGCGGCGGGTTTCATGCGGCAGGATGCGCCCGCAAAACCCACTGCGGCGCGAGTCCCCGAAGGCATCGGTATAATCGACATACCCGAGCACAAACTGGTCGACGTCCATGCGGAATTCCCGCGGGTAGATGTACGGGGGATCTTTGATTCCCACCGGGTAGTTTAATTCAAACAAAGTTTCGCTGGTTTCTCTGTAGGTAGGTTCGTCGCTAGTGGGCGCGGGTCCGACCTCGACGCAAATTTTTCTGATAATAGCGGGTGAATTCCCGTAATTGACGATGTTCACCGTGAACACGATATATCCAGCGTCATCGCGAGCGATGCTGTCTCCATGCGGACCAGCGAACACCCACGCTTTCGTCGAGATTTTTGACGACCGCTCGCTGGACAGCCACAATTTGCGAGTCGACCGCTGTAGTGCGAACGTAAAAGAGGCAATGAACAATGACGCGACGCCGGCGACGGCGCCAGCGTGCTCGTCAAGGAATTTAATGATTTCCCAGGCAACGCAGAGCGATCGTTGCCATGCGGCAGCGAGGAAACTTGCTACCACAATCAAAATTGCGACGAGTGTTGTTTTCAGCATCCGCGCCCGCTGTGGTCCAATCGTCACCATCCCGCGATCATGCCGAAGGCGGTGAAGGGCGTAATCGCTCGCGAGAGCTTCCGCAGTGCGAACACGTTCAATCGCAACACAGCGCCCAACGAAACGTGAAATCCGCCTTTTTCTTTGGATCATACCCTTGTTCGTATGTTCGAAAATCGTCTTCGAAAATGTGACTTCCCCTATATCCCTCTGCTTCCACACAAATTAGAAAATCGACGGAGACGCCAGCTTTGGCGAGTGCGCGAAGCACGAAGACTCCTTCGACAATCACCGGCCTATCCCTTTTGTGGCGAGATTCGATCAAGCGACACAGCGTCGGCACATCGTGCTGTGCATTTTCATCTATCAATAGGTCCAGTTCGATCGTCGGCATTCCAAGCTGCCATGCGAGATACCGGGACAATGTTGATTTCCCGCAACCGTCGACGCCGTCCACCGCGATCGTATACCGCCGCCAAGGATGTGGATGACCGGGGTCTTTCAGTATTTTCGTGAGAATTCCGGCTATCTCGGTGTGCTGTGGGGTAATTTTCCGCATCTCTTTTTTCTGCTCTCATTCACGACTCGGGGCAAGCCGATCGATCCGCGTGTCATCTACCGCAACGAGCGCCGATCAGAGGCCGTCACCGCCGGTGCCAGGCCACCCCGTGGTCCGCTGCAACCTCTCTATTGCTCTGATTCATCAATCTCTCTTGCGCTGACCACATGCACTTTGTTGCTTACGTAATCTGACCCATTGGGCTCCCCGTCCGCGACTTCAGTCACCAGCGCCTCTATGAACCTTCCGGCGTGCCGAACTTTGATTCTTTCGCCTATCCGGGGTGTCGAGCCGTAGCGAAGCCGGCCCATCGCCCGATTGGGGGTGCCGTCCTTGTGTGTCAGTTTCAAGCGGTATGTCATGCGCGCGTCCCTTCACGCCGGAAACGTACCCGATGGCGATCGAGCCGCGCGCCATATCCAGCTACCTGCCCAGGGGAATTCTGATCTCACTCGCGATAGCCCGGCAACATGACGCTGACTGCGTTGCGACGTTCAAGAAGATGGTGAGGAAATGAAGCGTCAACTTGACGCCGTGGCCACCTTCGACATGTCGACCATCATCACGCTATTAGATGCGGTCGAAAATTGGCCGCCGACCAAATCAAGTTGAGGCATCCACGGATATTCTTCCGAAGGGCGGATGCAGTTTTTGCCGTGATCACAGGCCACGGCCTGCTCAATTTCGATCGCGTTCCGGCTGATCGCGTAGGATCCCGCCGCGCCAATGGCGAGCGTCGCTCCCGTGAGGATTGCTTTGCGTGCGACGCTGACCATGCTCACACTGTTACACCGCGTAGGGGTTGCCAGCGGCATGCTGACAGGCATCCAATTTGACATTTCAGGATTTTCCTTTCTGGTATCATCCACGACTCGGCGCGGGCGAAGTTCGCGTGTCGTCCACCACAGCGAGCGCCGATCGTCTGCCGCACCCTTGGCACTGTGGGCGTCCCCCTAATTCGCGCAACGACACATCATGCCCGACCGTCCGCGCCAGTTCGAGAAGCCGGGGATTTTGGACGACCTTTGACACATGAACAAATAGAGACCGTCGAAGGCTACGAAGTCAATTAGCGATGGTGGCGGGCTACTGCTCCATCGCGCCGCGATGTACTGTGGCTTCGCGGTGTCGCGCCGATTATGACCAAAGCAAGGTGGAACGCTCATGGTAGGGACGAGAGACGGTTTGAGGAGAAGCTAAAGCGGATTGGCAAGCCAAAACCAAAGGACGCGAAAGTGCTCCCATGAGGAATGATGATTACGGAGAGATTCAGCGGCGGCTGGCGCAGATAGAAAAATTCACCAGGGCATCAGCCGAGATTCTGATTGCAGCGATGATGCTGTATTTGGCGAGGGTGGCATCGTCAGCGGCGAGGGGAGCCGCCAGCGAACTTGGCCGTTCCGATCTCAGCGACCTGGCCGGACTCGTTGCGATTATAATCGTGTTGTGGAGCTGGTTCATATTGCGACGAAGTCTAATCGGCAAACCCAAGAGTGCCGACGAATGATACTGGCCAACCGTCCGCACAAGCACCGGTCGCACCGCTGGCACTGTAGTCGGTTCTCGTGCTCGCGGAGCGTGACGTCACGGCCGTAGTACGGCCGAGCAGTTACACCATCGCCTTCGACCAATCCACGGTGAACCCCGCCGCTTCGAGCTCGCGGGCAAGTTCTGCCTTCCATGCACCCCGGTCATCCATGTCCGTATAGGCCACGCTATCGAAGTCGGATGGCACTTCAACGTCCCCTTTCTTCAGGACGCACACGCGGCTTCTGCCGAGCCTCCCAGCGAACCATCCCATTTCGGCGATGACATTCTGGCGGGCGCGAGGCCGAAGCTTCACCGCAACGAGCGCCGGCTCTCCTCCAATGTCATCAGGCGTCAGCAATATGACGGCAAAGCCAGCGGCGTTCCCGTGTGCCTCAAACTTCTCAATGATGGTACGTCCCGCATTGGGTTGCTCATGAAGGATGATGGCGCTCAAGCCCGCACGCTCGATGAACCGCGCAACTTCTGCCTTCGCTTTCAAGTCGTGGCCGTGCACAACGAACACGTCTCCACTGGCGGCGGCTTTTCTGCCGGCGCTAGGCTCCCCTGGAGCAGTCTCCGGCTCCTCGATAAGGTCCAAGCGCCCCAGGATAGACTCAAGGCATATAAGCCTCGGGTTCACCTTATCTCGCAAACGAATGCCTGCGCCTCGCAATTGCGGGGCAAGAGACGCCGAGTAATGGGTCATGTCATACTCTTGGACATAGTCGTTGCCCGAAAACATGCGCCCCAGCATTTCGCGATTATACGCGTGCCATTTGTCGAAGTCGGTTTCTAAGGCCTGAGGCACAAGCGCGTTTGCTGGCGGTGCGAGCAGGCGTTTGCCCAACTCGACCCTCTCTTGGAGCTGCGCTCTAGCCTTTTCCCGAGGAACCAAGAGCACAGCGGGACGTGCCGGTTCAGACGGGCCGCCACTCGATTTACGTGCCATCGCTGACTATTATACGAGGAAGAGCTCGGTTGCCTAAAGTGTAGCGAAAGGCGTTAGTCAATGCGATGCAGCAAGTGTGATGGAACTGGCCAATTCAACGGCACCTGCAACGTCTGCGGGGGTAGTGGTGAGGTGCCGCGGGTGGAAGATGATAAGCCACGCGAGAAGAAATCGCAGCGAGTACGGCTAGATCGTTCGGCAGCGCGTCCAAAGTAACAGCGTTTTAGCGTTCCTCTCGGCCGAGCTGTGAAACCGCACTGCCATCCACCGCGACAAGCGCCGATCGTCGCCCGCACTGCCGGAAGTCGAGCCGCCAACCTAGCCGCTCGACCTAGCCGTCCGCCAATCGGCATAGAGCCTATTCATCTCGACCACCGAAATGGGCTTCTCGTCCAAATGCCGATTCAGAGGCGAGACCGACATGACGATCTTGCCTTCGGCAAGGATACGGCACGCAAAGTCAATCGCGCTGACTTTGGTGTCTGCCCGCTGAGTGAAACTGCTCCGGCCGTCCATATAGGCAACGGTCCACATCTTTGCGACCCCCCCGATGCTCTCCGGACGGCAGATTAGCACCATTTCTGAGAGACATCATTAACCGGGCGTCACGTCCGCTAAGGCCCGACAGGCACCAGGTCGCCGTGTTCTGCGTCCGTCGGCCGGGCGACGTATTGCGGCCTGTGGCGTGCGTCGAAGATCCAATAGCTTCGCTCGTTCAGCGCGAAGATCGGATGAAAGTTGGGAACGTCCGACCAACGAAACAAATGCGGGTGACGGCTGCCCAATAGAACCGAGCCACCATTGAGCGCATATTCGAGCACTGCATGGTATTGCTGTCGGTCCTGATCCCACAGCACCACGAGGCGCATCTTGTCCGGTGATCGCCCCAGTTCCTTCAGCGACAGATATTTCGTGATGACGTAGTCCTCACAGTCGCCGCCGTTGCGACTAAAAAACTCAGCCGGAGTCGCCCACCAGTCATACACGCCGTAGTTTTCGAGATCAGATATGAATGGGATGCGGTTCACGTACCGATTCACTGCATCGAGTTGGTGTTCTTCGTCGGCCGATCGCTGAGATTCCAGGAACTCAAGCCAGGCGGACAGGTACGGCGCCTCGCTGGGGGCGGCACGCTGTCGCACATCACGCTCCAGCACGCTGGTCCATTTCGGGAAGCGTGAGGGACTACTTCCAACGTCGTACCTGGCCCCGATGAGTTGAAATTCGTCGGCTCGTGTCGCAACCGGAATTCCCGTGAGCGCCATGGCGAGCGTCACCAGGAACAGATACATCGGCACCCGGCAGTGACACACGTTGTTCAGCGCCTCAGCGCAGTTGCGCGTTCATACTGTCTAGCTGTGTGCCACCGGGATGAGGACTTCGTTAATTATGTCCGTGCGCAGATCAGGGATGCGCGGGGAGCATGGCGTTGAGGCGGGCGTCTAACCCACCGGATGGCACGTAGAGTGGCCCTTGAGCCTGTGGCTGGTACTGAGGTGCTGGAAATCTCTCAACGCGACTCTGCGACGCCCGGAGAGTCCATTGCGGGGGCAAAATTAAAAGCCGGTCTCATCGCCGCGCTCTTCCTCAACTCGGTCGGGCCAAGCCACAGACTAGCGCCATATTGACACTGCAAAGAATCCCGCTTACGAAACAGCGGTCGTCTTATCGACAGTCTCCCAACTACCAACTCAGGCCGCCGCACACTCCCTGTCCGGCGGCCTTTTTCTATACTTGCCTCTGCAAAGTTCAATTTTGCTCTCTCCCTGGGATCAAGGCCCGACAGGCGCGATGTTGCTTCAGGACAGGATGCCGCTGGCCTTGATGCCGTCGAAAATGAACTGCACTGCGAGCGCCGCTAAGAGTATACCGACGATACGCGAGACAACGTGAAGCCCCGTAACGCCGAGCAACTTTTGCACCTGTGTGGCAACAAGCATCAGCAAGAAGGTGAGCAGGACAACGACCAGCAAGGCCGCGATAACAACCAACACCTTCGCCACGTCCCCCTGTGCGCGGGCGACCAATAGAATGGTGGCACCGATTGCGCCTGGCCCGGCGATCAGGGGTGTGGCCAAGGGGAAAACCGAGAGGTCTCGCCTTGGCGTACCGCTCTATGAATTCCTTGGCCACGATTTCAAACCGGGTCGTCTTCGCCTTGTGGCGAGCCGCCTTGGTTTCGGCGTGTGGATCGCGCTTCCCGGCCACCAGGCCTGCGTTCTCTTGGGCGAGCGTGCGCGCTCGGTCGGGCGTGACGTTGCCGTGGAGGCCTAGCGCCATCCAGCGCCGCGCGCCAGACGTCTTGTCGGTGTACCGCAGCCCGTAAGTGACGACACCCGATGGCAGGCGCCGGGCGACGAAACCGCGTATCTCGGAATCCGCGATGCTTTTGCCTGGATCGAGCGCGTCAACCGAGCGCTTCGTGATCGCCTTCCGCTTTCGCATGGCCGTGCACCGTGCTCAACAGTTGATCTGCTGTGCACCAAATGTGCGCCAATGCGAGCGGAAACACAAGGGGCGATTGTCACACGCATTCCAGGGTGAATGTCAAATTAAGCCTTATTTTCGCCTTTTTCTGCCCACCCCTACTTGGATGGAGTTTCCTTGTGTATAGCGCGCCCGCTGACCCCCGGTCAGTGGATCGTGAATTCACCGTCCGCGAAGGTCCAGCGCATCGCTGAACATGGGTCCGCCTGAACGATCGTCACCGAGTGCAGCGTTCCGATCAGCGAATGTGTCCAGAAATCGAGGAAGCGCACGACGCGCGGAAAGTGTGGCGCGACGTCGTCGGTCTGCCAGACGAAGGTCTGCAACAGGCCGGGATAGTCGGGCATGTGATAGAGAATTTCCGCGGTCGTCAGGCGGAAGGATGGAACCTCAAGCCGCTCATACCTCATGGCACATCTCACCTGGTTTCCATGACCCCGATCAGGCGTTCTTCCATAGGGCGAATTCTCGTCCCCAATGGTTAAGAATAGGTTGGACCGCTCATCCAGGTAAATATTTGATATATAATGAAAAATAATCAGCAATCGATCCGCATGGCTGCCAGGATGCGAGGGATCGACGCTCGCACTCGCTCTTGCGCCGTCCACGCCGTCACGCCTCGCGCATGGGTCATGTTCCGGCACGGGCTCCTGCCACGTCCCGGACTGACGGTGCATGACGGCTTCTGTTATCGTGGCCGGTAACGGCGTCGCATGCCGGTTCGATGCGTGCGCGGCCGGCAGAAGAAGAACAAGGGGAAGGA
>JBGPGW010000014.1:0-24458 GCA_041484095.1 Alphaproteobacteria bacterium
AGATAGCGGCGAATGGTGAGGAACTGCAGCGGGTTGAGACGCGCCGTCATCCAGTTCGTGGCCCGGGCAAGGGGCGTGTAGATATACCGCCAGGCGGGGTCTTCGAGCTCGACCTCAAAGCGCGCCGGCGTGACCTCGCCCGGCGCCGGCATGTCGACATGCTCGCGTGCGCCGAACAGGGGGCCGCCGAAGACGCGACGGATCGGCTGCGCGAAGGAACTGGCGCCGTACTGCGTCGCCGGATTCGCGTCGGGATAGCCGCAATCCCATGGTGGCCCGCGGCGCGTCCGCCGGAGACCGAGGCTGGAGACGCCAAGCACGAGCGCGGTGCAAAGCGTCGCGACGGTCGCCAGAATAAGAAGCCCGCTGTAGGACGCACCCTGCCCCGCGCCGAGCGGCTGCACCCAGAGCCAATCCTGCCATCCGCCTGCGGCCGGCATTGACGCCCCCGCAAGCTCGCGCGCGACCGGCTGCAAGAGCGCGATCGCGGCCGACGGGAAAAGCCCGAGACCGACGCACGCGGCCGCGAGCAATCCCATGCCCGCGATCATGGCCGGCCCCACCTCCTCGGCGCGCGCCGCCTCGGTCGAGCGCGCCCGGCCGAGGAACGTGACGCCAAAGGCCTTGACGAAACATGCCGCCGCGAGTGCCGCGCCGAGCGCGAGAAGAATCCCCGCAACCGGAATGCCGAGCCGGGCGGCCCATTGCGGAAGCGCGGCGCTTTGTAGGACAGCTTGGAACGTCAGCCATTCCGAGATGAAACCGTTGAGCGGCGGCAAGGCCGAGATCGCCGCGGCCCCGATGAGAAAAGCCAAAGCCGTCCGCGGCATCCGGTGAATGAGGCCCCCGAGCCGTTCCATGTCCCGTTCGCCGGTCGCGACCAGCACCGAACCCGCGCCGAAGAACAGAAGGCTCTTGAACAGTGCATGGTTGAGCACGTGGAACAGGCCGGCGACGAGGGCGAGCGCCGCGAGCATCGGCAGGCCGTCGGCGCGGAACAGCAAGGCCATCCCGAGTCCGGCGACGATGATCCCGATGTTCTCGACGGTGTGAAAGGCCAGAAGGCGCTTCAAATCATGCTCCATCATCGCATAGAGCACGCCGAGCACCGCCGTGATCCCGCCGAGGAGCGTGATCACGACGCCCCACCACCACGGCACCGGCCCCACGAGGTCGAACAGGAGCCGCACCATGCCGTAGATCGCGACCTTCGTCATGACGCCGGAAAGCAAGGCCGAGACATGGGACGGTGCCGCGGGATGCGCCAGCGGCAGCCAGACATGGAGGGGGACCAGGCCTGCCTTCGAGCCCGTGCCGATGAGAGACAGGGCCACGATGAGAACGGAAATGAGCGGCGTTCGCACGCCGTAGGCGCGCATCGAGGCGAAATCGTATCCGCCATCCGGGCCGGCCAACAACCCGAAAGCCAAGAGCAGCGTCGCGGTTCCGAAGCCGGCCATCACGAGATAGACGAAGGCGGCGTGATCCGTGCCGCGCTCCCGATGCTTCGAGAGCACGAGCAGCCAGGAGGCGAACGACATGAACTCCCAGGCGAAGAGAAAGGTGAACGCGTCGTCGGCGATCACGACGAGGTTCATGCCGGCGAGAAACAAAGGATAGAGCGGCGTGACCCGGTGCGGCTCCGAATCGTGCGGCGCGTAACCGAGCGCAAAGAGACTCGCCGCCGCGGCGAGACCATTCGCCACCACGAGAAAAAAAGCCGACAGCGCGTCGATTCTCAAATGGGAGCCGAGCCAGGGCAGTCCCAGCGGCAGCACGGTAGACCACGCCACCTCCCCGCCGAGAAGCGCCGCGATCGCCGCCAGCGCCACAAGAGTACAACTCGCCAAACAGCCGAGATAGACGAGGCGCAGGCCATTGGGACGCGGCCACGCAAGCCCGACCACCGACAAGATCAGGAGCGTGCCGAGATGGCCGAGTATCGCGAGCGAGTTCATTCCCCTCCCGTCCGCCGATTCACGGCGCACATCGGTGGTGCGCCACACCAATCCACGAACGGTACTCTCCGCATCGTAGGCCGGGAGAAACATCGAGCCGAAGCGGAGCAGCAAACACACATTCGCGTGGCCCGTGCCGTCATCTGTGAGAGATAGCGCAGTGTCCTGCCGGCCCGCAAGGGGCGAGTGCCGCGCTCGACAGATCGCCCGTCCTCCGCGCGCATGCCGACCGATTGACGCATTGCACATCGTCGGTCTTTATGAGGATAGTCGAGCCGGAGGCTCCCCGATGAATCAGCGCGACGAACGGACCTCAGAGCTCTTCACACGCTTGGCCGGCGACGGGACCTTCGAGCGAATCAGCATCGGCGAGATCACCGAAGGCCTGGGCGATCGGGGGTTCGGAATCCTCCTGTGCCTGTGGGCGCTGCCGAATCTCATACCGATCCCGGGGATATCGACGCCGTTCGGCCTCTTGATCGCCATGACTGCGGGCCAGATGGTGTTGGGCCACCATCAGCCTTGGCTGCCCCGCTCCATCCTGAAGCGCAGCGTCGCGCGAAGCGAAGTCCGTCGCATCATGGAGCAAGCGCGGCCTTATATCGAGCGGCTGGAGCGATACAGCCGGCCGCGGTTCGAGATCATGCGGCGCGGTCTCGTCGAGCGGCTGCTGGGACTGTTTGTCGTCACTCTCGGCATCGTGTTGGCGCTGCCGATCTGGGGCGGCAACCTCTTGCCCGCGATTGCGGTCGCGATCATCGGGATCGGGCTGATGGAACAGGACGGCATTGCGGTTCTGGCGGGATGCGCCATGGGCGTCTTCTCGCTGATCGTCATCGCGAGCATCATCGGCACGGCGCTCTACGTCCTGGTGTGGGTCTGGCATTCGATGGGAATGGGGCTCTGATGGTGATCCCCGCCGTGAGGATGGGCAAACGGTGACGCGCTGGGCCTGTCTCCTCGCTTTCCTCTTCGCGGCGGCGATCGCGGCCGGGTACTGGTGGCTCCAGGGCCGGCCGGTGATGCTTCTTGACGTGCCCGCGGGCAAGCTGCGCTGCGTCTCCTATGCGCCGTTCAAGGGCGATCAGACACCCGCCGATCCCGGACTCGTCGTTCCGATCGCTCAAATGGAGGCGGACCTCAAGCTGCTCTCCGCCCGGTTCGGTTGCGTGCGCACCTATTCCGTCGCGAACGGCCTGGATGAAGTGCCGGCGATCGCCAAGGGGCTTGGCCTCAAGGTCTTGCAGGGCGCCTGGATCGGGCGCGATACGGCACGCAACGCGGGCGAGATCAAAACGGCGGTCGAGCTGGCACGCGCATATCCCGAGGTCATCCGGGCCCTCGTCATCGGCAATGAAACACTGCTTCGCCGCGAGTTGTCCGCCGACCAGCTTGGTGCCTTGATCCGCGCCGCACGCGCGACAAGTCCGGTGCCCGTGACCTATGCCGATGTCTGGGAATTCTGGCTGCGCAACGCGAAGCTCGCCGATTCGGTGGATTTCGTGACGATTCACATCCTGCCGTATTGGGAAGACATGCCCATCGGAATCGACCATGCGGTCGACCACGTCCGGGCCATTCTCGCGAAAGTGAAGGAGACCTTCGGCGCCAAGCCCTTGCTCGTCGGTGAGGTCGGCTGGCCGAGCGCCGGCCGCGCAAGAGGCCCGGCGACACCGAGCCTCGTCAATCAGGCGCGGTTCATTCGGGGCTTCATCGCCTTCGCCGAGACGAACGGGGTCGACTACAACGTCATCGAGGCGTTCGATCAGCCGTGGAAGCGCGCCCAGGAAGGCACGGTCGGGGGATATTGGGGTCTTTACGACGAGACGCGGACGCCGAAATTCAATGTCACGGGCCCGGTCCGTGAGAACCCGGACTGGCTGATTCACGCCATTCTCTCCATCGGCCTTGCGGCCGCGGCTTTGCTGCTCGCGATCCGCCGCTTACACGCGCTGTCGATGCGATCGATGATTCCCTGCATCGGTGCTGCCATGGCCGCCGCTTGCGCGCTTGTGGCAACGGCCCGGTTCGTGGCCGTCACCAGCCTCGGGCCGCGCGGCTGGATCTTCGGGCTCGCGGGACTCGCCCTCTCGGCGGCGACGGCATGCGCCCTCCTCCTTGATTTCACCAGCCCCGCCGCACCGGCCGACCGGCCACGCACGGCCCCGATGCGCGCGGTGCTCGATCGGCTCGGCCGCCCCTGGACCGCGCGGCAGGGTCCGTCGCTGACGCTGGGATTGCTCCAGGGCGTGGCCGTATTCGCCGCCGCGGCGATCTCGCTCGCCCTGGTGTTCGACCCGCGCTATCGCGACTTTCCCATTGCGATGTTCCTCGTCCCCGCCGTCGGTTTTTTGGCGCTTGGACCGCGGGCGCGCGCAGTGACGGATGCGCGCGAGGAGCTGTGGCTCGGACGTATCCTTGCAATCGCGGCGATCGTGATTGCGATCCAGGAAGGCCCGGACAACTGGCAGGCGCTCGGCTGGTCGGCGACGGCACTCGCCCTGGCTCTTCCCTGGTGTGGTTTCCTGCCGGCGACGAGGGGCGAACGAGAAGGCCGGGCGACGGCGTAGGGCCCTAGCGGCGGACCGCCCGCAAGAGGCCAAGCAAGACGGCCACCGCACCGAGCCCCGTGTTGTAGAGAACGAGCGCCGCCGCGCCGAGGACCATGCCGCCCGCGGCCCAGCGCCGGCTGCCCAGGATGTGGGCGAGGAGGCCGGCCGCGACGCCGAGAAAGCCGAATCCATCTGCCCGGAAGAACCGGACAAGCCCGTTCCGCACCGGGCACCACCACGGCGCCTGGACCGCGAGGCACGCCTGGCCCATCTCGGCCGGCTCAATGACGAAGAATCGCACGGCGAGGCTCGACGCCAGCACCACGGCCGTACCCAGGAACGCAAGGATCAGGAACCGTCGATCCGTCATTGCCCTCTCCCAGGCCGGTGGAAACCCGCGCTACTGCACCACGTCGTCCGCCGGCGGCTCTATTTCTGCTTCGACGAGCCGCCGGCCCCCCGTGCGAGCAACGAATACATGACCGGCACCACGAACAGGGTGAGAAGGGTACCGACGCACATGCCGCCGACGATCACCCAGCCGATCTGCTGTCGGCTTTCGGCCCCCGCGCCCGATGCCGCCGCCAGCGGCATCGCGCCGAGCACCATGGCGCCCGTCGTCATCAGGATCGGGCGCAGTCGCAGCACCGACGCCTCGATGACGGCGTCCCTGGAACTCCACCCCTCCGCACGGAGCTGGTTGGAGAACTCGACGATGAGGATCCCATGCTTGGTGATGAGGCCCACGAGCGTGATCAGCCCGATCTGACTGTAGATGTTGATCGTGCCGCCTGAGAGTTTGAGCGCGAGCAGCGCCCCGCACAGCGCCAGCGGGACCGAGAGCATGATCACGAGCGGATCGACGAAGCTCTCGAATTGCGCCGCCAAGACGAGATAGATGAACGCCAGCGCCAGCGCGAAGGTGACAAAGAGCGTGGCCGAAGACTGTTTAAACTCGCGCGACACCCCGCCGTAATCGACTTGAACGCTGCTTGTCGCCGCCCCCTTGATCGCGCCGGTCATGAATGCGAGCGCCTCGCCCAAACTATAACCCGGCGCCACGGACGCGGTGATTGACGCCGCGCGAAGCTTGTTGAAGTGGTTGAGCTCGCGCGGGGCGACCGATTCGCGAACCGTGACAAGATTGGACAGCTGGACCATCTGCCCGCGATCGCCCCTGATGAAGATGGCCAGCAGGTCCGACGGGTTCCTTCGATCGACATCGGCGACCTGGACGGTCACGTCGTATTGTTCGCTGCCGCGCTTGAACCGCGTCACGTTGCGGCCGCCGAGCATGGTCTCGAGCGTCCGCCCGATGGTCTCGACCTCCATGCCGAGATCGGCGGCCTTGTCTCGATCGACAATGACGCGAAGCTCCGGCTTGTTGAGCCGCAAATCCGTATCGACATTGAGCAATCCCGGATTCTGCCGCCCCTGGGTCACGACGTCGTTCACGAGTTTCTGCAACTCCTCATAGGTCCCGGATGTCTGCACCACGACTTCGACCGATTGCGTGCGCGCGGACTGGCCGAGCGAGGGCGGGTTGATCGGAAACGCCAGCACGCCGGGAATGGACAGCATGTGCGGCAGGAGCCACTTGACGATATCGAACTGAGACCGAACACGCTCCTCCCACGGAACAAGGCGCAGGAAGGTAATTCCCTGCGAGACGATCGGACTTCCGCTGACGGTGAACATCCGGTCCTTTTCCGGAACCTGTTCGTAAAGCGTCTCCAATTCGCGCATGTGACGATCCGTGTAGTCGATCGTCGAGCCCTCGGGCCCGGTCACGAATCCGACGATAATGCCCCTGTCCTCGAGCGGTGAGAGCTCCGATTTCAGGGACAGGAAGAGCATGAACGCGCCCGCGCCCACGAGAATCATGATGCCGACAACCGCCGGACGGCGCCCCAGCGCCACGGCCAGGAGTCGGCGATACCCTTCGATCGTGTCGTTGAAGACGCGCTCGCTCCAGAGAAACAGCCGTCCGGGCGCCGGATTGCGCCTCAGGAGGCGCGAGCACATCATCGGCGAAAGGGTCAGCGCGATGAACCCCGAGACGACCACCGTGCCCGCGAGGGTCAGCGCGAACTCCGCGAACAATTTCCCCGTCCGTCCACCCGCGAACGAGATCGGCGCATAGACGGCGGCCAGGGTCAGGGTCATCGCGATGATCGCGAAGGCGATCTCCCGGCTGCCTCTGAAGGCCGCTTGAACCGGCGACATGCCGCGCTCGATGTGGCGATAGATGTTCTCAAGCATGACGATCGCGTCATCCACCACGAGGCCGATCGCAAGAACCAGCGCGAGGAGCGTCAGCGTATTGATCGTGAACCCGACCGCGGCCATGAGCGCGAACGCGCCGATCAGCGAGACCGGAATCGTCACGAGCGGCACGAGCGTCGCGCGGATCGTTCGGAGAAACACGAAGATCACCAGCAGCACCAGCACGATCGCCTCGCCGATCGTGTGAAAGACGTTCCGGATCGAGGCGTCGATGAAGACCGTCGAATCGTAGGCGACGTTGACGCGCATGCCTTCCGGCAGGATCGATTCGATCTCCGGCATGGCCTTGCGCACGGCCCGGGAGACTTCAAGCGGATTCGCGATCGACTGCTTAACCACGCCGAGCGCCACGGCGGGCTCGCCTCGAAAGCGCGTCACGATGCGCGTGTCGGCGGGGCCGAGCTCGACGCGCGCCACGTCTTTCACGCGGACGAGATAGCCGCCCGCGTCACGAAGGATGATGGCCTCGAATTGCTCGGGCGTGCGCAGATCCGTCTCCGTCAGGACCGTGAATTCCCGGTCGACGCTTTCGACGCGGCCCGAGGGCACCTCGACATTCTGCCGGCGGAGCGCGGCCTCGACGTCCTGGGGCGTCACGCCGAACCCGGCCATGCGGTCGCGATCGAGCCAGATGCGCATCGCGAATCGCCGTTCACCGAAGATGCGCACCTCGGCCACGCCGGGGAGAACCTGCAGCCGATCCTTGACGAACCGGTCGGCTAGATCGGTCACTTCGAGTTGATTGTGCCGATCGCTCGAGAACGCGAGGTAGATGATGGGCTGCGCATCGGCCTCGACCTTGGCGACCACCGGCTCGTTGACGTCCTGCGGCAGGTTGCCTCGGGCGCGCGCCACGCGATCGCGCACGTCGCTCGCCGCCGCGTCCGACGCCCGTCCGAGATCGAAGACGACCGTGATCTGGCTTTGCTCGGCGCGGCTGATCGACTTCATGAAGTCGATCCCCTCGATGCCGGCCAGCGCGTCCTCGATGACCTTCGTGACCTGGCTTTCGATGATTTCCGCGCCCGCCCCGCGGTAGTCGGTCGTCACCGTCACGACGGGAACGTCGATGTTGGGATATTCGCGAATCGCGAGCCGGCCATAGGATACGAGACCCACGAGCACGATGACGAGATTCATGACCGTGGCGAGAACGGGCCGGCGAATGCTGAGATCCGAGAGAACCACGCGACCGCCTATTTCGGCCCGGGGACGACCGTCACCGGGATCCCATCGCGCAGGCGCATGTGACCCGCCGTGACGACTTTATCGTCCGGCTTGAGGCCCTCGACGATTTCCACCTTGCCGGCCTGCCGAAGCCCCGTCTTGACGCGCGTCTGTGCCACCTTGCCGTCCGCCGTCAGCACATAGACGAACTGCTGGTCGCCCGCGGGAAAGATCGCGGCCTCCGGCACCAGAAGAGCATTGGCCCGCCGCTCCAGGACGAGCTCGACCCGCACATACAGCCCCGGGCGCAGGCGGCGCTCCGCGTTGGGCACCACGGCGCGGATGACGATGCTGCGGCCGGCCTGATCGGCGAGCGGATCGATCGCCGAGACTTTCCCCGACACGCGAAGCCCTCCGAGGGCATCGATCGCGATCTCGAGCGTCTGGCCCGTATGCAATTCCGGCAGCAGAATCTCCGGAATGCGGAAATCGACCTTCATCGGATCGATCGATTCGAGATTGACGAGGTCCTGCCCGGCATTGACGTAATCGCCGACGCTCACCTTGCGCAGCCCCACGACGCCGCTGAACGGCGCCAGGATCACCATCTTGTGGAGCTTGGCTTCGGCCAGGGACAAAGCGGCGCGCGCAACGCCGAGAGCCGATTCCGCTTCATCGCGCGTCCGTTGCGTGCCGACGCCGCGTTGCGCCATATCGGCGGCGCGGCGAAAGTTCGTCTCGGCCAAAACGAGGCGGGATCGTTCCTGCTCGACCTCCGCCCGATTGACGGAGTCATCCAGCATGACGAGCGGGTCGCCCTTCCTGACCGACGCGCCCTCATCGAAATTGATCTTGATGATGCGCCCGGCGACCTCCGGGCGCACGATGACCGTCTCGTTGGAGCGAAGCGTGCCCACCGCCGAAGCCGCACGCACGATCGCATCCACGCTGACGGTCGCGACTTCAACGGGTGGCGGCGGGCTCAGGGCCCCCGGCGCTCCGCCCTTCGTCTTGACGGCCTGACCCCAAAAGAGAAAGGCCCCGGCTCCCGCCACGATCAGGACGGCGATCGCCAGATACCAGCGCGGTATGCGCAATCGATTCAGCAGATCCAGCACTGGCTTGCTCTACGGCCTCAAATCGTCGCGACGACGCGCTCCGCCATCCATGCGGGCCGCCGCATCCATGAAATGGGTGCCAAATTCCGGGCAGCACGTGAGGCGGCGGGCTTCCTGGCCCATCGTCCCGGTGACCGCGCCTCGCCCGGCAGGTCTTAGCCCAGCACCTCCATCGATGCAATGTAATGAGGCGCATAGGCCGCATCGCGGCCGCGCGCGGTTGGCCGCCGATGCCATTCAGCCCCCAGCGCGACGGCCAGCGTTCTACCCCGCAAGAATCGTGTCGGCCATCTTCTCACCGATCATGATCGTCGAGATGTTCGTATTGGCGCACGGAACGGAAGGCATGATCGAGGCATCGACCACTCTCAACCCATCGACGCCATAGACCCGGCCGGAGGGATCGACCACCGACACGGGATCGTCCCTTCGTCCCATGCGGCAGGTTCCGCAGGCGTGCCAGTCCCCCTGCACGCCCGCGCGAATCCACTCCTCCATCAATTTCTCGTCGCGCAGAATTCCATCGAGGCTGTAGCGAGGATGGACTGCAAGGTTGAGGACGAGGCGGCGGGCGGGCCCGCCCATGTCGAGAAGAAGCGCGGCCATATCCGTAACCAGTTTGTTCCAGGCCGTCTGCGGCTGGAGGTTGCGCACCGCATCCGCGTAAATCCCCGGCCAAGCGAGGGTGTACATGTCGCGGACGGGTGAATGCGTCAGGATGTCATTGACGAATCGCACGGCCTGTTTGACCCGCGCGAGGTCGCGGGGATCGGACAAGAGATTGAACGCGACGAGCGGTTCGTCTTCGGGGTTGGCGCCGCGCAGGCGCACGGATCCTCTGGAATAGGCCTTGTTCGGGCCGAACTGGACCGTCGCCAACTGCTCGCCCATCTTGCTCCAGGAGAAGCGATTGGAAACCGACAGCTTCATGTCGGTCGGCGTGCAACCTTCGTGCTTCGAGGACCAGCGCATGTGAAGCATGAAATTATTCTTGAGCGTGGGCGCGAGCCGCGCCGCCGGCGTGATATGGAGGCCGAAACCGACGAGCGGATGGTCCTGCAGATTGCCGCCGACGCCCCGCCGATCGGCAAGGACGGCGATGCCGCAATCCCTCAGATGATCGGCCGGCCCGATGCCGGCCCGCATGAGCATGGCGGGCGAATGGATGGCCCCGGTCGACACGATGATCTCGCGCCCCTTGATCGTCTGCGTCTCGCCGCCCCGGCGCAGCTTGACCCCGACGGCCCGTTTACCCTCGAACACCAAGCCTTCGACGACGCTCTCGGCGAGGATGTGGAGATTCTTCCTCAGCCGCGTGGCGTCATCGAGATAGCCGACCGCAGCCGACACGCGCCGCATGTAGACGTTGTTCTTGGTGAAGGGGAAGCAGCTATCCTTGAAGTGGGCATGACAGTCGTCGACATAGGGGATGCCGCGGGCGACGACCGCGTCCCGAAAGGCGAGCGACAACCCGCCCCAATCCTTCGGAAAGGTGCGCCGGATCGCGATCGGCCCATCCTTGCCGTGGAAGGGTCCGTCGAAATCCATGTCGCGCTCGAGCCGGCGGAAATACGGCAGGACGTCGCTGAACGACCACCCTTCCGCCCCCAGCGATGCCCATTCGTCATAGTCCGCCGGGAGGCCCCGAATCGCGACCTGGCCGTTGACCGACGACCCCCCGCCCATGACGCGCCCCTGCTCGTAGCGGCGCGGCTTGGCGGTCGAGGCCAGTTCCTCGACCGATTTGTTGCCGATGGGGTCCATATAGGCTTCGAGCTTCGTCCAGTAGCGCTTGGGCTGGAAGTAATCCGGCAGGAACGAGGCCGCGTAGATCTCCTCGGGCACGTTCTCGGGCGGCGTGTCGGGGCCGGCCTCGATCAGCGCTATGGACTTGGAACTATGGGCCGAGAGCCGATTGGCCAGGACACAACCGGCAGACCCGCCGCCAACGATGACATAGTCGAATTCCACACGCCCCTCCGTGGTCCAGTGAACCGGAGCGGAGATTAAGGGAGGGCCGAAAGGCGACAAAGCCCTATCGATGAGGGGGTCCCGGGGCGCGCGACCCTTCTGAAATGGCCGCCTAAAGCCGCAGCGGAAATGTTAACGAAGATTACCAATCAATTCCGAATGAAAGTGGTGGCCGGCTACGCTCGTTTTCACTTGCAACCCACCATGACCCTACGCATTCTTACCAGAAAGAAGTAACCCTTAAGGTTTGCGCCCAAGGCTTTCCCCCGATGGAGACGCTCTAATGAGTTCGGTGAAATCCACCATTCGGCCGTTTCCACCGGCCCGGGCCGTTGGGCACGAGTTGATCGCATCGCAGGGGAACTTCACGGCTCGGCCGCGCCCGGAGTTGATGCCCGAGCTCGGCGATCTCGCAAACCTCGCGGAGCTCGATCTCGAGATCGATCCCCATGCGCGGATTTTTTGGCAGTTCATGAGGCCGAACAATCGGCCCAGCTTCACCATGGGTCTCCTGTCGGACATGCGAAAGGCCCAGTCCTGGATCGAGTCGACGATGCTCAAATCGGCCGCGGCGGGACAGGCTCCGATCCGTTACGTCGTGACGAGTTCACGGATGGCCGGCATCTTCAACCTGGGCGGCGATCTGCCCTTGTTCGCACATCTCATTCAAACAGGCGATCGGGACATGCTGCGCCAGTACGCGCATGCCTGCATCGAAGTTCAATATCAGCGCGCGACCAACATGAACGTGCCCGTGATCAGCATCTCATTGGTTCAAGGCGATGCGCTCGGCGGCGGATTCGAATGCGCGCTCACCGCCGATGTGATCATCGCGGAGCGGCGCGCCAAATTCGGCGTTCCGGAAATCCTGTTCGGCTTGTACCCCGGCATGGGCGCCTACAGCGTCTTGTCCCGTCGAATCGGGACCAATCGCGCGGAAGAGATGATCCTCTCCGGCCGCGTGTACACGGCCCAAGAACTGCACGGCATGGGCCTCGTGGATGTCCTCGCCGAGGACGGGCATGGCGAAGCCACCGTTTACGATTACGTGGAACGCGCCGACCGCAGCTTCGGCGCGCGTTGCGCCATCTACAACGTGAGACGCATGGTCAATCCGATCACGCGCGAAGAACTGTTCGCCATCACGGATTTGTGGGTCGAAACGGCCTTGAAGCTCGACCCCATCAATCTGCGCAAGATGACGAGGATCGCCACGGCGCAGGATCGCCGCTGGAACAACGTCACGCGCGCCAGCTGAGAAACCCACTTGGGACGCGGTTCGGCCGGCGACGTCCAGCACCGGCCCCGCCTGTCGTTTCCTCAGAGCAGCTGACGTCGCTCCGCCAGATGGTGTGCGACGACCGATCTGAAACGGGCGAACTCTTCGTCGACTTTCTGTATTTGAGTCGCGCTGTTGTTGTGAATTTCAGCCGGGCTTGAACGCTCGAAACCCGAACAAAGCGCGTGCAATCGCGCCGCGCCGACATTGGCGGCACTGCTGCGCAGCGCATGCAGGCCGTTGCGGAATCGCAGGACGTCGCCCGCTTCCGCCGCCTCGCGAATCTCGCCCAGCACCTGCTCGGTATCGATGATGAAATCGCCGATGACTTGATCGACGAAATCCGTCCCCGGGGCGAGCTTGGCGAGATCATCGAGCGCCCGCTGATCGACCACCGGCTTCGACTCGCTTTGAAATTTGGGATGAGATGCGATGTCGGTCACGCGATTGGAAAGTTCCGCCCTGGCGGACTCGTTCGCCAGATCCGCCGAAACGAAGGAATCGATGACCGCCAAGAGCCTGTTCGCCTCGATCGGCTTGGTCACGCAGGCATCCATGCCCGCTTCTTCGCAGCGCGCGCGCATATCGGCTGTCGCATCGGCGGTCAACGCGATGATGGGCAAACGCGGCTCGTTGAGATGCGCAATCCGATAGAGCTTGGTCGCATCGAGACCGCTCGTTCCCGGCATGTTGACGTCCATCAGCACGAGGTCGACCGGCTGTGAATCGAGAACGTCGAGCGCCTCATCGCCCGTCGGCACCACGATCGGAACGTGACCGGCGCGCTCGAGAATCTTGGCCGTCACCTTGCGATTGACCGGGTTATCCTCGGCGACAAGAATCCTGAGACCATGCGATCTCGACCGGATCACACCTTCCTGTGAACCCTCGAACGCCGTGGCCATTTGATCCGTGCCGAAGATCGTCGCAGCCCGGACGGCGTCGCGAACGGCTTCGTCATCGATCGGCGGGGCAAGGCTCATGAGATAGCAATGCGATATCGCCTCATCGACCGGCACCGATGGATCCTGGACGAGAATGCACGGAATCTCGCCGCGCGACCCCGCGGACCTGAGAAGGGCTGTCAGATCCGCCGATTGACCTGCCTGTACCGCCGCATCGACGAAAATCACGTGATACTGAGCCCCATGAACAACCGATCCCGCCAAATCGTCGAGAAGGGACGCCACGCTTGGCACGTGCTTGATCGCAACCGCGTTTGCCGCGAGTGCCCGCGACAGATCTGCTGCCACGCTGTCGCGTTCGGCAAGAATCAGGGCGCGAGCGCCTGGCACTGCGTGCGCTTCGTCCCCGGATTCAGAGCGCGTCTCAAACGGCACCTTGACCCAGAACGTGCTGCCTTCGCCGAGTACGCTGCGCACGCCGATCTCGCCGCCCAGGAGCTCCGCCAGCTGCTTGGCGATGGCAAGGCCAAGCCCCGTCCCGCCGTAGCGGCGGTTCGTCGTTTCATCGGCTTGCGTGAAGCTTTCGAATATCCGCTCACAATGGTCCGGCGCGATACCGATGCCGGTATCCACGACCTCGAAAAGCATGGCCGCAGACGACTGCTTGCTCTCGACCACCTTCACGGAGAGGAGCACGCGGCCTTTCTCGGTGAACTTGACCGCGTTGGCGAGAAGGTTGGTCAGAACCTGGCGGAAATGCTGCACGTCGCCCCGCAGCAACGACGGCACTCCGGTTCCGAAGTGCATGCTGAGCTCGAGGTCCTTGCCGGCGGTCTGTGGCCGCACGATGGAAAGTGTCTCGGCGAGTTCCCGATACAGGTCGAAGTCCATTGCCTCGACGGTCAGCTTGCCAGCTTCAATCTTCGAGAAGTCGAGAATATCGTTGATCAAGGACAGCAATGCGCGCGCCGAACTGCCGATCGTGCGCGTCATGTCCCGTTGCTCGGCATCGAGATGGGTGCTGCGCATGAGATCGCCCATGCCGATGATGGCGTTGAGCGGGGTCCGAAGCTCGTGGCTCATCGTGGCCAGGAACCGGCTCTTGGCCTTGTTGGCCTCCTCGGCCTGCGCCTTGGCTTCCGTCAGGGTCCGGATCAGCTTCGCTGAATAGGCGGGCAGAATGATGAGCCCGAGGAGAAGCCCGATCGAGAGCGGATGATCGACGCGCCAGAACTCGCTAATGAGCGTGACGGCAAGAAAGCCGAGAAAACTCAGAATCGCAGCGGGTCTCAGATATGCCACGCCATAGCGGAAGCCGTATCCAAGCGTGATCCAGAGATAGATCGGATAGATCGCCGCGCCCGCATCGCCGCCGAAGTAAAGGAGCGCCGACAGCGTGCTCTGATCGCCGAACATCGTGAAGATACGGCGCGCCACCGATTTTCCAGGCCAGGCGACGATGCACCCGACCACGGCAATCGACGTGAGGAGATAACCGAGCGCGTAGTAGAAGCCGAGCACGTAGTCCGTCGACGGCGCGCCCTCGGCGGGATCGAGAAGACCGAAGTACAGAGTCAAGAAGCCGACGAGAACGACGCGAATGACCGCCTGCTCGTGCTCGCTATCGGGTCGATTCTTGAGCCGCCCTGCGACCCAGGCCAAGGGGCCTTGTGTGGAGCCGATTTTTGTCATGATTCAATCACTCACGGCCGCCTGACGCGCGGCGTGCCGGCATGGTTGACGTGCCGATGGTCCGTTCCTTCGGGAAATTGGCCGAGACGGTCGTGCCGGAGCCCGGCGTGCTTGTGATCTTGAATTCGCCGCCATGCAGCCGGATGAACTCGACGGCGAGAGGCAAGCCGAGCCCGCTTCCGGAATTTCTCCGCGCGAGCTCGCTGCTGCTGCGACCAAAGCGCATCAGCACGCGCGGCAGATCCTCCTCCGAGATTCCGATCCCCGTGTCGGCAATCTCGACGATGAGACCGCCGCTGGCACCGATGCTGGCGCTGACCCGCACGCATCCTCCCTCGGGCGTAAATTTGATGGCGTTCGACAGCAGATTCATCGCGATCTGCTTGAACTTCCGTGAATCGAGCCGAATCGCCGGCAGGTTCGAGGCAATCGCCGCCTCCAGCCGGACTTTGCCATCAACCGCGCGCGGCCGAACGAGATGGAGAACGTTCTCCAGCGCGGATTCCACGTCGATGTTGACTTCGTCGAGCTCGGCCTTGCCGGCCTCAATTTTCGCGAGATCGAGGATGTCGTTGATGAGACTCAGCAAATGGGCGCCGCTGCTAAAAATATCCGCGCAATACTCCTTGTACCGTTCGTTGCCGACGGGACCGAGCAGCTCGTCTTTCATCGTTTCCGAGAATCCAAGAATGGCGTTGAGCGGCGTTCGCAGCTCGTGGCTCATATGCGCGAGGAACTCCGACTTGGCGCGGCTGGCCTGCTCGGCGTTGTCGCGCGCCGCGCGCAATTCGGATTCGACCTTCTTGCGATCCGTGATGTCGGTGTAGGTGACGACGGCACCGCCGCCCGGCAGCGGATTGCCGCGAATTTCGATGTCGGTTCCATCCGGGCGATGACGTTCGAGCTGAAAGGCGAGACCGCGGCGCACCGTCTGCATCAGGCCGCGTGAGATCTCGGCGGGATCGCCGGCCCCAAAATCACCGCGCTTGATGCCGTGCTCTATGACTTTCTGGAAATTCACTCCGGGCCGGAGCATCGCCTCCGGAACGTCGAGCAGCGTCGCGGCGCGCCGGTTGGAGATGAGGACCGAGAAGTTGGCATCGAAGGCCACAAGCCCCTGCGCCATCGCCTCGGTTGTCGCCCGCAGGAGCGTCGACTTTTCCTGAATCTCCCGTTCGCGCACGCGCCGATCGGTGATGTCGATCGAGACGGCCACGATGTTCGTGATGTGCCCGCTATTGTCACGCAACGGCGCCTTGGTCGTGAGGAATGTCGCCTCCGCGCCGTGCCGGTTGACCAACAATTCCTCGATGCCGAACAAGGTGCGGCCGCCCTCGAGAATCTTCTGGTCGTGGTCCGCGTGCCGCTTGGCATACTCGGCGCCGAACATTTCATGGATCGTGCGTCCGACCGCCGCGTTCGGATCGACGCCGAAGAACTCGGCTTGATAGTTGTTCAGAAAGACGCATCGGCCCTGGTCGTCCGTCGCCGCGATCATGGCCGGAACCGTATTGATCACCAGGCGCAGCATCTCAGCGCTGGTTTGAAGCGCCTGCTTGTGGATCCTGTCCGACGTGACCAGCCGCTGCTCGAGGGTGAGCGCGCGCTTGCGAATGATCTCCTGCTGGCGGCGCAGCGTCAGCAGGTTCCGCGCGCGCGCACGAAACTCGTGATGGTCGACCGGGCTTAACAGAAAATCGGTGGCGCCGGCTTCGAGGGCGCGGTAGCGGAAGTCCCGGTCTTCATAAACCGTGACGACGATGACCGGCACGTCGAAGCAAAACGGCAAGCGGCGAAACTCGCGGATGAACACGTCGCCGTTCATGCTCGGCATCTTGTAGTCCGTGACGACGAGATCGGGCGTATTCTCGGCGGACCACTCGATGGCTGCCCGCGGATCGGGAAAAGCGCGGACCGTCACATCCTTATCAAGGGAACTCGCCAATCTGACGAGTATGTTTCGGTTTGTGACGCGATCGTCGATAATGACGATGTTTGGCATTCTCTCCGCCTGATCGTCGGCAATCACCCTTGAATGTCGCCCGTACCCAACCGACGTCTCGCTCCACATCCGCGACCTTTGCCAAGTGCTGCGCTCGCTCGGAATCGAGGAGCGCCCCTACTCGGATGATCACGTTGTCGGTCTGCAACGCCCCGGCGGCCTATGGCCGGAGAATGTCAGCCGTTTGAAGTGCTTGAGAGTCGGCTTAATGCCTTAACAGGCCCTTAACGAAACGACACAAGGGACCATGCTGGCACGGCGGCCAAGGCATGCAACGGGGCGCAGGGCGCAGTAACACCCTTATCCACAATTCTACGAATTTTATCCACAATTCAACGGCCTTTATCCACATCACCGGCAATCGCTCATGCGTCGATTTCGACGCACGACGGGTGAATTCGGCGGATGAATTTATTGTCGTCGCCTTTGTGTCGGCCTCGATCCGCTCGGTGATCCCCCGACGCCCCGGCGCCGGGACCATGGCCGCTCGGCTTTCACCCTCGACCCGTCTCGGTCGCCCGCGCTCAGACGCGCACGAGCCCGCCATCAATGATGAGATTGGAGCCGCTCATATAGGTATTCTCGGGCCCCACCAGCCAGGAGGCGAAGGCCGCGATTTCCTCCGGCTGCGCCATGCGGCCGATGGGAATTTTGGCTTCGAGCGCCGGTATGTCGATGTCCGCCGCCGCAGTGACCATCTCGGTATGGATGAAGCCGGGCGCGAGGGTGTTCACCAAGATGCCGTCGCGTGCGACTTCGGGGGCGAGCGCCGCCGTCATGCCGTCGATGCCGAATTTGGTCGAGGAATAGGGCACACGTTTCTCACGGCTGATCGTGCCATAGATCGATCCGACGTTGAGAATTCGGCCCCACTTTGCCTTGCGCATCCCGGGCACGACGGCGCGACACAGAATCATCGGGGCCACGAGATTGATCTCGTGGACTTGGCGGAATTCCTCCGTCGACAACTCCTCGATGCCGCGCTCGATCCCGATGCCCGCGTTGTTGACGAGAATGAGGGGCTCGCGCGTGCGAATCGCCTTCGCGAAGGCCTCCGTCGCCGCCGAATCGGTGAAGTCGACGGCCATGAATTCGCAGCCCTCAGGGACGGCACCGCCTGGGCGCGTTCCCGTGCCGATGACACGGGCGCCGTCATCGCGAAGCCGGATGGCAATCGCACGACCGAGTCCGCGCGTCGCGCCCGTCACGAGTGCGAGCCGGCCGTCGTGTGGTTTTCTCATCGTCTCACTTCTCCGCCATCAAGCCCCTTCCCTGCCCGCGCGTCCGGAAGGTGCGGCAAACGCGCCGCGACCGGCGCGCCCCGTCGACGCCTGCGGCGCTTACGCACGGGCCGCCGCGAGCAGATCCCGGCCGCGCACCGGAGTGATCGGCGCGTAATCGTGACAAACCGCCGGGCCGCGCACGGTTCCGGTCGCCTTGTTCTCGATCGAGTTGAGCGTGAGCGACAGTATCGAACGGTGCCAAGGCGACATGTTCGCCGCTGAACCATGCACGGTCATGATGTCCATGAAAACGACGGAGCCTGCGCGGCCGACCGGTGCCGCGATGCCATTCGTCGCCATGATGGGCTTGACCCAATCCACGCTCGGGTAGCGCCCATGCGGATAGGTCGTGACCGTCGTATCGACCTCGGGCATCTCCGTCTTGAACAGCTGCGAGCCGGGGACCACCATCAACGGGCCATTGAATTGATTGACGTCATCGATGAAGACAAGCGCGTTGACCGCACGCGGCTCGGGCATCTTGTCGTCCATCTTGTAAGTGGGATAGTCCTGATGCCATTGCCATTGCTGGCCGTCGAAGGCGCGTTTGACGTTGAAAATGCTCTGGAAGATGTAGACAGGGCTCTCGAGAAGCTGCATCGACGGCTCGACGAGGCTCTCATGCCGGCAGAGTTGATTGAGCACCGGACTGAAAAGATGGGCGTTCAGGACCGACCGGACGGTCTTGCCGTCTGTCTCCAGGATCACTTCGGGGCGCTTTTGCCCCACAAGCTTTTCGATCTCCCGCCTGACGGCAGAGATTTCGTCGGTGGGGATCAGGCCTTCGACGAAAACAAAGCCGTTCTCGCGATACTGACGAACTTGCTCAGCAGTGAACCTCATCTCCATCCTCCCACTCGGCGCATCCATGGCAGTGCGGCCTCACGGAGGCACAAGCGCCCAGGCACATGGATGATCTTAGCGTGCATGGCCGCGGCGGCGTAGACGCGATCACGACCGCTTGCGGCGACACGCCCTTCGGTCGCCCCTACGTCCGGCCAGTGGGTTTTCTCCCAATCAACGCGTGATCGCGTCCGCACAGGACAGCCGGCCCATGGTCATGGTCGCTGTCCCCGGATGTCTTCGTAAACGCACGGCCTTCCCGACCCGCCTGTCGGGCTGCCGCCTTGTCGCCGCTTGAGTCGTTTTGAATCGTTCGAAACACGGCAACCCGTATCCCGATGGCTCCACCGCCGTTAAACGCGTGATTATCGCGTGAGATCAATATGTTGAGAATAAAGACAGCGAGCGAGCCGCTAGCGGCTCCTGCTCAATTATGGCGACACCACACCACCTGCGGCCGGCCTCGCAGATAGCGCAGGCGAATAAGCCGAGTTAGGCTCGCCGACGGGGGCCCGGACGGCCCGAAACGGCGACATAGGACACATCCCAGCGACACAGCGGCCTATGCTGTCGGTGTGCCGAAAGCATGATGGCGGGCACAAATGGCCGATGGCATGCGAACGCGAAAGGGTTTTTTAACCGCACAGATGCGCGAAAGAAATGCACATTGTTAACCATTCGGCAGCTTCTTATAGTCTTTACTCCTTTCGATTGCCCTTATATGGACAATTCTCCACGGGTCCTCCCTTCGGTGAAAAGGTCGGGTGCATGAAGCTGTTGATTGCCGATGACCACGCGATGTTCCGCACAGCGGTCAGCGATCGGCTTGCCATTATGCTCGGGCCCGATACGCACATCCTGCAGGCGGACAGCTACGCGAAGACGATGGACCTTCTTCGCCAGGAAAACGGCGTCGATCTCGCGATGGTCGATTTGTTCATGCCGGGTTTCGAGGGCTTCGAAGGCTTGAGCACGTTGTTGCGCGAATTCCCGAACCTCCCGGTCATCGTGCTTTCGGGCTCGAGCGATCCCGATCATCAGATCGAAGTGATTCGGCGAGGTGCGCGCGCTTACGTCGTCAAGGAGAAGTCGCTCAACACGCTGTGCCAGATCGTCGAGATCGTGCGTGACGGCGGCTCCTACTTTCCGCCGGAGCTCGTGGAGAAGGCGCTCCGCATGGCGGAGGGGCGGGCTGCCGAGCCCGCATTCGGCCACCATCCCTCGATGGAGACCAACGAGCAGCAGCGCGGCCTGACGGACCGCGAGCGGCAGATTCTCCATCTCCTAGCAAAGGGCGCGTCGAACAAGCTCATCGCCCGCGAAATCCGGATATCGGAGGGGACCGTCAAAGTCCATCTCCGCTCGATATTCCGGAAGCTCAACGTTCGAAACCGGACCCAGGCCGCCCTGATCGCCCGCGAGGACCACGCGCCGGCCTCTCGAAACTAGCCGCCGCGGCAATCGCCGCGCAATTTGATCCCGACATAATCTGACAGAACGCTGCCGGCGTGCCGGGACCGGCGGGAGGAGCGTTGTTGCCCCGCCGCCGCAAATATCCGTCCCGTCGATTTCGTGGACCCCCTCGTCCGTGGGGGAGATCGGCGGCTCAGACCCGCGTCGAACTGCGGTCGATCCGGATCTCGTGCCGTTGGATCAGGCGATAGAGCGTCGGCCGTGAAATGCCGAGCGCCATCGCCGCGCGCTTGATGTTGAACTTGTTCCGCTCGAGAGTGCTGCGGACGAGGCCTGCTTCCGCATCGGCGCGGACTTGGGTGAGGCCGGTTTCTTCCTCGGCCCTTTCTTGTCCGATAGGGCCCGACAGCTCGAGGTCCTCGAGGCCGATCGTGCTTTCGCTCGACATGATCGCGGCCCTGCGCACACAGGCGATGAGTTCGCGGACATTGCCTGGCCACGCATAGGAGCAGAGCGCCTGTTCCGCCGCGGGATCGAAGCCGTGAACCGTGCGACCCATCTCCTTCGCAAAGTGCTGCAAGAAGAACTTGGCCAGAAGCATGATGTCGCTGCCACGCTTGCGCAGCGGCGGCATATCGATCGCTAACACGTTGAGGCGGTAATACAGATCCTCCCGGAAGCGACCCTTCGCGACGGCCTCGCGCAGGTTCACGTTTGTCGCGGTGACGACGCGCACATTGACGCGAATGGACTTATTGCCGCCCAGGCGCTCGATCGTCTTCTCCTGCAGGAACCGAAGGAGATGGACTTGCGTTTCGGGCGGGAGGTCGCCGATCTCGTCGAGGAAGATGGTGCCGCCTTCCGCCGATTCGATACGACCGATCTTGCGACCGATGGCGCCGGTAAAGGCGCCCTTCTCGTGCCCGAACAGCTCGGCAGCGATCAGCGTGGTCGGCAGCGCGCCGCAATTGATGGCGACAAACGGACCTTTCGACACTTGCGAGCGTTCATGGATCGCGCGTGCCGCGAGCTCCTTGCCCGTCCCGCTTTCACCCATGATGAGGACCGGCGCATCGGAAGCGGCGAACCGGCGAATGAGCTCGAAGAGACGGAGCATCGGCGGGCTGGCGCCGACCATGTAGCCGTCTTCGCTCGGCACGGCCTCCGGCGCCACGGTCGCGCGAGGCGCCGTTGCTTCGACCAATTGGGTCGCGTTTTCGACGCCGTTTGCGATCGCCTGCAACAGGCGCTGGAATAGTATGGGATCGGTCCGCGCCCAATCCAGGAGGAGCGACGCCAAGCGCGCGGACCCCATGCGCGCAAGCGCCGATGCATCGAGAGATTGAGAGGGAGAAGAAGAAGGAGAGACAGTCGCTACGTACTCCATGCACGAAGCTCCAATCATTTTCTGTTTATCGCGATCCCCTTCGTCTCACATTCGACACATCGGGCAGCGCGTTATGTCTCAAATCTAAGCCATATTTGCCGGACACCGTGAGCGGGCAAAGAGCCTATGTCTCATGGATGAGATGATATAACCCTTTCGGGTATTTAATTTCGTGTCACTCAGAACGCGCAACGCAGCCGGACGACAGGCACCGCGCGAAATTCATCATTCCGCAGAGGAACATCGCTGATCCATCGATGCTTGGATCAATCGGATAGGAACCGAGGACGCGTGCTGCGCTGAATGTAAAGTCGGCGAAACAAAACAGCCCGTTCGATGAACGGGCTGTCGCGCCACTGTCAAAAATATGAAACAGAAACGCCTAGAAAAGCGGAGCACCAAAACCGAAGCCGACATTGCCGCTCGGCATATTGCCGAGAATGCCGAGGCCGCCGCCCGTGCCGGAAGACCCAACCGCACCCAACGCGCCAAAATTGCCCGTGCCAAGCCCGGAGGACCCGCCCAAAATTCCAAGAACCCCGTCATTCCCGGAATTGTTGCCGACCACCTGGCCTAATCCAGGCAGATCACCGGACGATATGCCCAGGGGATCCATCGTGCTCAAAGAGGGAACTTTAATTTGTGCGCGCTGCCAGGGGTCCTTGGCGTCGATTTCGCGTTCCATCATGACCTGGTCGAACCAGGGCGATTCGACATTGCCCGCATGGCCTGCGCTCCCTCCGAGAACGCCGAACCCAATCGACAACGCGACTATCGCGAATGTTCTTTTCATGGCGGTCTTCCTCTCGGACGGACACAATCATCCGCGAGAATTAGACCGCGCCTGCCGGAGTCGCGCAACGGCGCAAGCGGCATACCTCTGCTAGATTCACCAATTGATACAGATTGTTAATGCCGTATCGCAGGTGGTTAACGCCGTATCGCGGATCGCCCGCCCTTAGAACACCTGAAGACGAACCGGGACCCTCACGATGATGCGGGTATCTGGCGCCGCCGAGGTCGCACCAACCGAGAAAGCGAGATTGGCGCTTACCCACTGCGAGATCTTATACGCGAAGCCGAAGTTGTATGAGGCCAGGTCGAAACTGGATCCGGCGATCGGCTGGCCGCCCTGCGTCGTCTGCATAATATGAGTATGCTCATAGCCCAGACTAAATGACGCGCGCTCGTTGATCCCAAAGCCCATGCCGACCGACCCGCCAAAGCCGTCGCCGGGATGGAGGTTTGTCGTGAAGGGCACGCCTCCGGTTCCTGGGCTCGGTTGAAGGGTAACCGTCTTACCGACGTTGTGAATGAAACGCAGGTTGGAGAAGAACACGACGGGGTCAGAGGGATAAATCAAGGTAACGCTGGGCTCCCATGACTGGAAGCCAGAGCCCGTCGGTTGGCTCAGCTCAACGCCCGTATTGGGATCGACCGGGACTTCAAACGGACTCTTGCCCGTCGTCGTCTTGTAACGGACGTTCGCGATAAAGAACGGCCAGCCCTCGGTCCCGTCATTGACCTGATAATGCGCGCCGACCTCCACGTCACCGAGACCGCTACCGTTCGAGTCCGTTACGGTGTCGGTGATCGCGCCGACAGCTCTCGCCGTCGTGCTTTGATTGGACCTGACATAGGGCACTCTGACATCGGCCTCTAGCCGCTTGGTGATTCCGCCCCGCAGCGTCATGGCGTAGGTCTGCAGGGATTCGTTCACCTTGCGAATGTCGGTGGTGCCGATCGTAATGCCCGGCACGATCGTCACGCCCTCAAGCAGCACCCGGTTGTCGGTGTTGTAGGAATAATCAAACGACGGCTCGAGGATAACCGTTCCCGGCGGCGTGAGGACGCCGCCTTGCGATGCGAGGGCCTCGCCCGGGATATCGGGGCGCCCTTCCGACGCCGGCTTCTGCACCGGGGCCGCCGTGCCCCCCTGAGCGGGCTGCTGCGTCTGTTGCTGCGCCTTGGAGACGCCACCATTGTCCGTCGCGCCGACATTGCCGCCGATCGAATAGACCACAGGGACTTTCGGCGAACGCCCGGAGGGTGCGGCAGTGGGCCGCACGCCATCCCCATAGAAAAGCGACCGGAGGGAATCGAGTTGCTGGCGCTGCTCCTGCAATATGGACTGCTGGCCCTGCAACTGGTTGGCCTGCTCCCGCAAGGCCTTGGCTTGCTCGTCGAGCAAACGCTTTTGCGTCTCAAGCTCGCCCTGAAGCTGCTTGAGATCGCCGCTGCTCACGGGTTGAGGTTGCTCGGCACCCCAGCCGATCGCAGGGCTCATGACAGCGGCAGCCGCGAGCATGATATGAAATACAGGCGCGTGAATGAGCGAACGATTCACCACTGTGCTCCCCTGCTTGCACCGCAAAGACGGCGCTGCCCCAATTCCTACGGCCCACGGAATCCTACGGAGTCGTAGGCCGAGACAATAAGCCTAGTTATCGCGGCGCGCGCTTAAACGCCACTGGAACTTGGCTAATTTTCGCCCCTCTAAATGTGTATCTTTATCTATGTTGCCGTTCAGCAACATCCCCCGCCTGTTCACGTTTCCATATTGTTCTAGTCTGATTGGATGACCTTCGGCCACGGCTGGGAA
>JBGPGW010000015.1:0-23277 GCA_041484095.1 Alphaproteobacteria bacterium
GGCACAAACGCCTCTTTCCGGCGCGCCATCGTGTTGTAGAGCGCGAGTGCCACGGCCGAATCCGTCGCTGATGGTCCTATGCGGTCTTGCCGCCGAGCCGGGCCAGCGCCCGCTCGCGGCCGATGAGGGGTAACAGAATCTTGAGCTCCGGTCCATGATCCGCACCGGTGAGAGCACGGCGCAGCGGCATGAACAGCGCCTTGCCGGAACGCCCCGTCTCGCCCTTGACGGCGCTCGTCCAGGCGCTCCAGGTGCCCTCGTCCCAGGCGCCGGCGGGAAGCAACCGGGCGGCGGCCGCGGCGAACGCCGGATCGTCGATGACGGGGCGGACTTCGCCCCGGCAGACCTCGTGCCAATGGCGCGCATCCTCGATCCGCGCGATGTTGTCGCGAACCGCGAACCAGAAGCGTTCATCCACCCCCGCAAGGCCGAGCTCACCGAGCCGGTCCGCGACCGCCGCATAGGGCAGGATCGCCAGGACCCTGTGATTGAGGGTCTTCAGCTCCGCGAAATCGAATTTGGGTCCCGCCTTCCCCAACCGATCGATCTCGAACGATGCCGCCAACGCGTCGAGATCGACCATGGGCACGATCGGGTCGGACGTCCCGAGCCGGGCGAGATAGCTGTTGACCGCCATCGCCTCGATACCCTCGCCTCGCATCTCGCCGAGGCTGAAGCTGCCGAGCCTCTTCGAAAGGCCCTGACCGCTCACATCGGACAGAAGCGGCAGGTGCCCGAATGACGGCGGCGGCGCACCGAGGGCGGCCGTGATCTGGATCTGGGCGGCCGTGGTGGTCACGTGGTCCTCACCCCGGATCACATGCGTGATCCCGAACTCGATATCGTCGACGGTCGAACTGAGGGTGAAGAGCGGCTGCCCGTCGCCCCGCACGAGAACGGGGTCGCTGAGATTGGCGCCCTCGAAGTGCCAGGGGCCGTGCAGCAGGTCCACCCATTCGATATTTTCATGCAAGAGCCGAAAGCGCCAATGCGGGCGCCGGCCCTCGGCTTCGTAGGCTGCGCGCTCGCTCTCTGAAAGATTCAGCGCCGCCCGGTCGTAGATCGGCGGCTTGCCGCGGGTGAGCTGGCGCTTGCGCTTCGCCGCCAATTCCTCGGCCGTCTCGTAGCAGGGATAGAGCCGTCCGGTTCCCTTGAGACGCTCCACCGCGAGCTCGTAGCGCTCGTAGCGCGCGGACTGCGCCTCCATCCGGTGCCACGCGAATCCGAGCCACTGCAGATCTTCGACGATGGCGCGCGCAAAGTGCGGCCGCGACCGTTCGGCGTCGGTGTCGTCGATCCGAAGGACGAACTGCCCGCCGGTCTTGCGGGCGAACAGCCAATTGATGAGCGCCACGCGCGCATTGCCGACGTGAAGCCGGCCCGTCGGGCTCGGCGCGAAACGAACGACGGTGCTCATGAGCCGTTGACGTAGGCGTTGACGATGGGATAGCGCCGATCGCGCCCGAAAGCCCGACGCGTGATCTTGACGCCGGGCGGCGCCTGGCGGCGCTTGTACTCCGCGCGCTTCAGCATCGCCCACACGCGGGCGACCGTCTCGCGCGGCAGGCCACGTTCCACAAGCTCGTCGATCCCGAGCTGTTCTTCGACGAGGCCCTCGAGGATGCGATCGAGGAGCGAATAGGGCGGCAGCGTGTCCTCGTCGGTCTGATTGGGCTTGAGCTCCGCCGTCGGAGGCTTCGTGATGACGCGCTCCGGCATGACCCGGCCGCTCGGGCCCAGGGCACCCTCCGGCCGCGCCTGGTTGCGCCAGCGCGAGAGCGCGAACACATCCGTCTTGTAGACGTCCTTGAGGACGGAGTACCCGCCGCACATGTCGCCGTAGAGGGTCGCGTAGCCGACCGACATCTCCGACTTGTTGCCGGTCGAGAGAACCATGTGTCCGAATTTGTTGGACAGCGCCATGAGCGTCATGCCCCGCGCGCGCGCCTGAATATTCTCCTCGGTGGCATCGGGCGGCAAGGCGTCGAAAAGCGGGCGCAGCATCGTCTCGAACGCCGCCATGGCCGGCTCGATCGAAACCGAATCGAGCCGGATGCCGAGAAGGCGGGCGACCTCCGCCGCGTCCTCGAGGCTCTCGCGCGAGGTATAGGGCGATGGCATCATCACGCAGTGCACCCGCTCAGCACCCAACGCATCGGCCGCGACCGCGGCCGTCAGCGCCGAATCGATGCCGCCGGAAAGGCCGATCAGGACGCCGGAGAACTTGTTCTTCCTGACGTAGTCGGTGAGCCCCAGCATCATCGCGTGATAGATCGCCTCGTGCCCCTCGGGCGCGGCGCGCCGCTCGGTCTCTTTGCAGCGCCATTCCGCGCCAGCGATTCGATCCCACCGCGTGAGCAGCAGATCCTCCCGCCACGCCGCGCACTGGGCGCGAAGCGTGCGGTCCCGGCCCAGAACGAATGACGCGCCGTCGAAGACGAGCTCGTCCTGCCCGCCGACCTGATTGACATAAATGAGGGGCAGCGCGGTCTCCACGATTCGGGCGACGGCGAGGTTGATCCGCTCGTCCTGTTTTCTCGTCTCGTAGGGCGAGCCATTGATGACCACGAGAATCTCGGCCCCCGACTCGCAGAGGCATTCCGAAACGTCGGGCGCCCACATGTCCTCGCACACCATGACGCCGAGACGGACGCCGCGAAAGTTCATCGGCCCCGGCAGCGGGCCCGCGGCGAACACCCGCTTCTCGTCGAACACGCCGTAATTGGGCAGGTTATGCTTGTGGCGCACCGCGACGACCGCGCCGCCGTCGAGCAGACAGGCCGCGTTGTGAAGGCCGCTCTCGGTCCGATGCAGGGCGCCGACGAGAAGACCGGGTCCGCCATCGGCGGTCTCCCGTGCCAGCGCTTCGACCGCGGCCGCGACGCTCTCCTGAAACCGGGGACGGAGGACGAGGTCTTCGGGCGGATAGCCGCACAGCGCCAATTCCGAAAACACCACGAGATCGGCGCCGTCGCGTGCGGCATCCGCGCGCGCCGCCCGGATGCGCGCGGCATTTCCCGCGAGGTCGCCCACGGTCGGATTGATCTGCGCTAGCGCGATGGCGAGCGTGTCGGTCATCGGCATTCTGGCGTCAAGTCGTTGATATTAAGACACTCTTCCCGGCCCAGGCGGTCACTATAAGCCAGCGCCGGGGGAAGGCAACGCCCGGCCGTCCCGCGCGCGCTATTTCTTCGGCCGCAGGAGGAATTCGCGGCCGACCTTGACGCGCGGCTCCCCGTTATAGGCGACGATGTCGGCCGTCGCATACGTCTCCGTCCAGCGTTCCGGCAGGTAGGAGCCCGTGCCGATGACGTCGATGGGCGCCTTGGCCAGCGCCATCACGCGACACTTCTCCGGCGTGAACCCCGAGGAGGCGACGATCCTGCACGCCTTGAACCCCGCGCGATCGAGACCTTCCCGCACATGCCATACGGCGGCGGCCGAGACGCCGGTGCCGACGAGGTAGCGAAGCTCCGTCTCCGTCCGATAGCCGCGGACCGCTTCCGGGACGTAGCGTTCGAGCACCGCGTAGGAGGCGGGCGGATCGAGTCCTTCGACATAGCGCCCGCCCGGCGTGTCGATCCGCACGGAAAGTTTTCCCTCCGCCAAGAGCTTCGGAAAACGCTGGCACACGGCGATCGCGTCCGAGACCTCGCGCCCGAAATAGTCGACAAGGACCGTCAGCGGCTCATCGGGAAACGTCGAGTGAAACATCTCGGCCGCTCGCACGGTTGAGCCGGCATATCCGATGAGGGCATGCGGCATGGTCCCGAGACCGTGGGGCTGGCCGAAGAAGTGACTCGTCGCGTCGGTCGCGTTGCCGACGAAACCGATGGCGCCGACCTTCCGCCGCGCGGCCTCGGAGCCGACCGATGCGGCATAGGCCATCAACTCCGCCATCTCGGTGCCCGCGCAATGGCGTGCGTCCATGGCCAGGAACGCAACCTTCGGCAGATCGACGCACATCGCGTAAGCATTGTAGGCGGCGACGCAGGCGGGGCCGAGCTTCTGGAGATAGAGCGTCTCGAGATCGACGAGGTGATAGAGCGGCCCGCTCAAGTAAAGCATCGGCTCGCCCGCGCCGACCCAGGCGCCTTCCTCGTAATTCAGTTCCACATCGAACACCGTGCCGCGCGCGGCGCCGATCGCCCGCAGCCAGTCGGCCATGAGGCGCGGCGTGCACAAGACCGGCCGCCGCATGAAGATGGCGTAGGTGACGCGCTTGTCGCCATAGCGCCCGACCGTCGCCTTCGTCTTGTTGAAATAGGCATCGGTCCAGCGCGTGACGGCGTCCGCCGTCGGACTCGCCGCGCCGGACGGTGCGCTCTCGACCGCGGGGCTGCCCGGCTCAGGAGGCCGCGGCAGTGCGCCGGTCGATCTGGCTGCGTTCCTTCTTGAGGGCTTCGGCGACAAGGAAAGCGAGCTCCAAGGACTGGGAGGCGTTGAGACGCGGATCGCAATGCGTGTGATAACGGTCCGACAGCTTTTCGTCGGTGATCGCCTGGGCACCACCGGTGCATTCTGTCACATCCTGCCCCGTCAATTCGAGATGGATGCCGCCGGCATACGTCCCTTCGGCCTGGTGCACGGCGAAAAAGCCCCGGACCTCTTCGAGGATGCGATCGAATGGCCGCGTCTTGAAGCCGCTCGACGATTTGATGGTATTGCCGTGCATGGGATCGCAGGACCACACCACCATGCGGCCTTCGCGCTGCACGGCGCGGATGAGCGGCGGCAGCTTCGCCGCCACCTTGTCCGCGCCCATGCGTGCGATCAGGGTCAGGCGGCCCGGCTCGTTCGCGGGATTGAGAATGTCGATGAGGCGCAGCAACTCCTCGGGATCGAGCGACGGCCCTGTCTTGAGGCCGATCGGATTCTTGACGCCCCTGAGGAACTCGACATGCGCGCCGTCCGGCTGCCGCGTCCGATCGCCGATCCACAGCATGTGCGCCGAGACGTCGTACCAATCGCCGGTCGTGCTGTCGACGCGGGTCATCGCCTCCTCGTAGGGCAGAAGCAGCGCCTCGTGCGAGGTGAAGAGATCGGTCTCGCGAATTTGCGGCGTCGTCTCGGAAGTGAGGCCGCAGGCCTCCATGAACGAGAGCGTTTCGGTCAGCCGGTCGGCCATCTCGCGGTAGCGTTCGCCCTGCGGGCTGCGCGTGACGAAGCCGAGATTCCAACGGTGCACCTGGTGGAGGTCGGCATAGCCGCCCTGCGCGAAGGCGCGGAGAAGATTGAGCGTCGCCGCCGCCTGGCTGTAAGCCTGGATGAGCCGCTCCGGATCGGGGCGCCGTGCCTCAGGCGTGAATTCCATCGCATTGACCATGTCGCCGCGATAGCTCGGCAACTCGACGCCGCCTTGCGATTCCATCGGCGTCGAGCGCGGCTTGGCGAATTGACCGGCAAGACGTCCGACCTTCACGACCGGACAGGCCGCTCCATAGGTGAGCACGACCGCCATCTGCAGAAGGACGCGGAACATGTCCCGGATATTGTCGGGGTGGAACTCGGCGAAACTCTCGGCGCAGTCGCCGCCCTGGAGGAGAAACGCCTTTCTCGCCCCGACATTGGCGAGCGCCGCCTTGAGCCGGCGCGCCTCGCCCGCGAAGACGAGCGGCGGGTGACGCCTGAGACGCAGCTCGACGGCCTTGAGCGCGGCCGAATCCGGATAGACCGGCGCTTGCTCGACTTTTTTCGTGCGCCAGGAATCGGGTTGCCAGGTGGCGACCACGCTCGGGGCCTCCGCATTAACGGTCACGATGCGATCGGGCTCGACCGCATCCTCGGATATAGGGGGGAATGGCCGATAATTCCAGCGTTACATCGCGAGGGACGGCCCCGGGGAGCGGCCAGCCTGCCGGCTACTGGGCGGCTTGGGACAGCCCGTCCTCGATCTTCTCGCGCATGGTGACGAACTCCTCGGCCACCGTCGGGTGGATGCCGATCGTCGCGTCGAAGAGCGCCTTGGTCGCCCCGCCCTTCACCGCGATGGCCAAGCCTTGGATGATCTCGGCCGAATCGGGCCCCACCATGTGACATCCGACGACGCGATCCGTCGCGGCATCGACGACGAGCTTCATCATCGTGCGCTCGTCGCGCCCGCTGAGCGTGTGCTTGAGCGCCTTGAACGCCGTCCTGTAGATGTCGACGCGTTCGAATTGCGCGCGCGCCTCGGCCTCGGTCAGACCGACGGTCGCCACCGCGGGATGGCTGAACACGGCCGTCGCCACGTCCCGGTAATCCGGCCGCATCGGATGATCGTTGAACAGCGTCTCGGCGAAGCACATGCCTTCGTGAATCGCCACGGGCGTGAGGTTGATCCGGTCGGTGACGTCGCCGATCGCATAGATGCTGCCGACATTCGTGCGGGAATAGACATCGACGGCCACGGCGCCGCGTTTGGTCAACTCGACCCCCGCCCGCTCGAGACCGAGCCCCGCCGTGTTGGGGCTGCGGCCGGTCGCGAATAAGACCTGGTCCGTCTCGAACGTGTCACCGCGCGTCGTCGTCGCCGCAAGCGCATTGCCGCGGCGCTCGAGCTTCGTCAGGTTCGTCTCGAGACGGAGGGTGAGGCCCTTCTTGGCCATCTCGGCCGCGAGGTGGCGGCGCACATCGTCGTCGAAGCCGCGGAGAATCATCTCCCTGCGATAGAACAGCGTCGTCTCGACGCCGAGGCCGTTGAAAATGCCGGCGAACTCGACGGCGATGTAGCCGCCGCCGACAATCGCGATCCGGCGCGGCAGTGCGGCCAGATCGAAGGCGTCGTCCGAAATGATGCCAAGCTCGGCACCCGGGATCGCGGGGCGCTGCGGCGTCCCGCCCGTCGCCACGAGGACGTAGCGGGCACTCAAGGTGCGGCCGTCGACCACGACCGCGTTCGGACCCGCAATCGCGGCCCGGCCGTCGATGCGCGTGACGGCCGCCTGCTCGAGCAGCCGCGCATAGATGCCGTTCAGCCGCGTAATTTCCTTTTCCTTGTTGGCGACGAGCCGCGGCCAGTCGAAGTCCGGAATCGCCTTCGCCCAGCCGAATCCGACGGCGTCCTCGAAATCCTCGTGGAAATGCGCGGCATAGGCATAGAGCTTCTTCGGAATGCACCCGCGATTGACGCAGGTGCCGCCCAAGCGATTGTCCTCGCAGATGGCGACCTTGGCGCCATAGCGCGCGGCCCAGCGCGCGGCCCGCACGCCGCCCGAGCCCGCGCCGATCACGATCAGGTCGAAGTCGTAGCTGGCCATCGCCTCGCCGCCATTCCCTCAGACATTCGGAGTCGCACCGCCGCGCGCGCAGCCGCGACGCGGACGAATCGGCGCCCCGCCCCGGCCGAAGGGACGCGGGGCGCCCGATCGCCTAGGTGTTCACGCCACCCATGCACACGTATTTCACCTCGAGGAAATCGTCGATGCCGTACTTGGACCCTTCGCGGCCGAGGCCCGACTCCTTCATGCCGCCGAAGGGGGCGACCTCCGTCGAGATGATGCCGACATTCAGGCCGACGATGCCGTATTCGAGCGCCTCGGCGACGCGCCAGGCCCGCCCGATGTCGCGCGTGTAGAAATACGACGCGAGACCGAACTCCGTGTCATTGGCCATGCGGACGACTTCGTTCTCGTCCTTGAACCGGATGATCGGCGCCACGGGGCCGAACGTCTCTTCCTTCATGATCTTCATGCCGGCCTTGACGTCGGCGAGCACGGTCGGCTGGTAGAACGACCCGCCGAGCGAATGCCGCTTGCCGCCCACGACGATTCGGGCACCCTTGCCGACGGCATCCGAGACATGCTCCTCGACCTTGTCGATCGCGGCGAGATTGATGAGCGGCCCCTGGCTGACGTCTTCCTCCATGCCGTTGCCGACCTTGAGGCCGGAGACGGCCTGCGACAGGCGCGCGACGAATTCGTCGTAGACGCCGTCCTGCGCGAAGATGCGGTTGGCGCAGACGCAGGTCTGGCCCATGTTGCGGAACTTGGACAGCATCGCGCCCTCGACCGCGGCGGCGATGTCCGCATCGTCGAAGACGATGAACGGCGCGTGGCCGCCCAGTTCCATCGACATCTTCTTGACCGTCGCCGCGCACTGCTCGATCAGCAGCTTGCCGATCGCGGTCGAACCGGTGAAGGTGATCTTGCGCACGATCGGATTGGAGGTGAGCTCGCCGCCGATCTCCTTGGCCGATCCCGTGACCACGTTGAAGACGCCCTTGGGAATGCCGGCCCGCTCGCCCAGTTCCGCCAGCGCCAAGGCGGAGTAGGGCGTCTCGGTCGCCGGCTTGCACACGACCGTGCAGCCCGCCGCCAAGGCCGGCCCGCATTTGCGCGTGATCATCGCGTTCGGGAAGTTCCACGGCGTGATCGCGCCGACGACGCCGGCCGGCTCCTTCGTGACGACGATCCGCCGGTCCGGCATCGGCTGCGGAATGACGTCGCCATAAATGCGCTTGCCCTCTTCCGCGAACCATTCGATGAACGACGCGCCATAGGCGATCTCGCCCCGCGATTCACTGATCGGCTTGCCTTGTTCCGAGGTCATGATGCGCGCGAGGTCTTCTTTGTTCTCGAGCATGAGCTCGTACCACTTGCGCAGGATGGCCGCGCGCTCCTTCGCGGTCTTGGCGCGCCAGGCGGGATAGGCCTTGTTCGCGGCCTCGATCGCGCGCCGCGTCTCATGCGTGCCGAGGCGGGGGATCGTGCCAATGGCGTTGCGGTCGACGGGGTTGGTGACCTTGATGGTCTCGCCGCTATCGGCGTCGATCCATTGACCGTCGACATAGCATTTCTGGCGCAGCAGCTTGGGGTCGCTGAGCTTCATCGGCATCTCCTTCGAATCCGTTCGGGTCATCGTTGACTATAGTGTCTCGGTGGGCGCGTGTTAATCCGCGAGCGCAGAACAATCCCGGTACGAAACGGTGGCCATCCCACGGGCTGGCCGGCCGGCCCCCGGCGCCGAGATCAGCCGGCGAGCTCGCGCCGATGGGCGGCCGCGAAGTCGCCGAGGGAATGGAACACGAAGTCGGGCTTGGCCTTCGGATCCGGCGCGGGCGTGGCACCCGAGCCCGGCCTGTCATGCCGCCGGTTGATCCAGCACGTGGCGAGACCAAAGGCGCGCCCCGGCACGATGTCGTGGAACACGCTTTGCGCGGTATGGAGGATCCCCGCCTTGGGCACGCCGAGCGCCTCGACCGTCTGCACGAGCTGCTCGAAGTTGCGCGGGTCCGGTTTGTAGGAGCCGACATCCTCGGCCGTGACGACGGCATCGAAGACGCGGCCCAGCTTCTCGTTGCTGTGGGCGAAGGACGCGCGGTCCACGTTCGAGAGGATCACGAGCTTGTAATGGCCCTTGAGATAGGCGAGCGCCTCCCGGCTGTCGGGAAAGGCCGGCCAGCTGCGAATGGAATCGCCGAACGCCATGGCCGCGGTCCGGTCGGCGGGAACGTCGAAATGCCGCGCGATCCCCTCATGCACGGTGCGAAGCACCTCGCGGTAGTTCATGCCCGGCGTCTCGGTCTCCTGCTTGTGCTCCAGCTTGCTGTAGATCGCGAGAAGCTCTTCGCTGCTCACACCGATGCCGTTCCGCGTGGCCCAAGGCCGCAGCTCCGACAAGAGGCCGCTCTCCCAGTCGATCAACGTGCCGTAACAGTCGAAGGTCAGCGCCTTGTAATCGGACAGCTTCATAGAGTCCCTCCTCGGGGCGGATGATCGGCGCGCCGGCGGCTCCGTCGCCCAGTGCCGCCGGAATGGTTACTCCACCGTGACGCTCTTGGCCAGATTGCGCGGCTGATCGACATCGGTGCCTTTGAGGACCGCCGTGTGGTAGGCCAGAAGCTGGACGGGGATAGCATAGAGGATCGGTGCCACGAACGGGTCGACAGTCGGAAGCTCGACCGCATGCTCGACCTTGGTGCCGATGTCGCGGAGACCCGCCGCATCCGAGAACAGGATGACGCGCCCGCCCCGCGCGACCACTTCCTGCACGTTCGAGGCAGTCTTCTCGTAAAGAGGCCCGCTCGGCGCCGCCACGACCACCGGCACGTCTTCGTCGATGAGCGCAATCGGCCCGTGCTTCATTTCGCCCGCCGCATAGCCCTCGGCGTGGATGTAGGAGATCTCCTTGAGCTTCAAGGCGCCCTCGAGCGCCAAGGGATAAAGGCTGCCGCGCGCGATATAGAGAACGTCGCGCGCCTCGACAACGAAGGCGGCGATGCGCTCGATCGCCTCGTCGTGATTGAGAATTTCGGCCGCGCGCGCCGGCACCTCGGCCAAGGCCCGCGACAGCGCGTCCTCGCGCGCATGGTCGATCGAGCCTTTCGCCTTGGCGATGCCGATGGCGAGACAGGCAAGCACGGTCAGCTGCGTGGTGAACGCCTTGGTCGAGGCGACGCCGATCTCGGGCCCGGCATGGGTGGGCATGACGACGTGCGAGGCGCGCGCGATCGTGCTTTCCGGCACGTTCACGATCGAGAGGATGTGCTGGCCCTGCGCCTTCGCGTAATTGAGCGCGGCGAGCGTGTCGATCGTCTCGCCCGACTGCGAGACGAAGAGCGCCACGCCGCCCTTGGGCATGGGCGCCTCGCGGTAGCGGAACTCGGACGCGATGTCGACCTCGACCGGCAGCCGCGCGATCTGTTCGAGCCAGTATTTGCCGACGAGGCCGGCGTAGAACGCCGTCCCGCAGGCGCTGATCGTGATGCGGGGAACGGAGGCGAAGTCGAAGGGCATGTCGGGCAGCCGGATCGTGCGGGCCTGCGGATTGAAGAAGGATTGCATGGTGTCGCCGATGACGGTCGGCTGCTCGTAGATTTCCTTCTGCATGTAGTGCCGGTACTGGCCCTTGCCGACGAGGGCGCCCGAGAGCGCCGTCTTCTTGATCGCGCGCCGCACGATCTTGCCCTGCGCGTTGCGGACGATGGCCGAGCCCGGCGTCAGCTCGACCCAGTCGCCTTCTTCGAGATAGGCGATGCGCTGCGTGAGCGGCGCCAGCGCCAGCGCGTCCGAACCGAGATACATCTCGCCGTCGCCGTAGCCGACGGCGAGCGGGCTGCTGAGACGCGCCCCGATGATGAGGTCCGGGCGGCCCGCGAAGACGATGGCCAGCGCAAAGGCGCCGCGCAGGCGCTTCAAGGCCGCCGCGGCCGCCTCCTGCGGCGTCTTGCCCGACGCCATGAGCTGGGTCACGAGGTGCGCCACTGCCTCCGTGTCCGTGTCGCTCTGAAACACGCATCCCGCCGATTCGAGCTCCCGGCGCAGCTCCTGGAAATTCTCGATGATGCCGTTGTGCACCACCGCCACGCGATCGGTCGCGATCGGATGGGCGTTGCGTTCGCTCGGCACGCCGTGTGTCGCCCAGCGCGTGTGCCCGATCCCCGTCGTGCCGGCGAGCGGCTCGCGCGCGAGGAGGCCCGCGAGATTCCCGAGCTTGCCTTCGGCCCTGCGGCACTCGATCCGGCCGTCGACCAAGGTCGCGAGGCCCGCGGAATCATAGCCCCGGTACTCGAGCCGCCTGAGGCCCTCGAGCAGCAGCGGTGCCGCATCGTTCTTGCCGATAATGCCGATGATGCCGCACATGTCGTCAGTCTTGTCCTTTAGCCGTTTTCCGCGCGGCCTTCTGCGCCAGCTTGCGGCGGCGGTATCGCGCGGCCCATCCCTTCGCTTCGCGCTGCTCGGCCCGCGTGACGGCCAGCGAGTCCGCCGCGACATCGCGCGTGATGACGCTGCCCGCGCCGATGATGGCCCCGTCCCCGATCGTGACCGGCGCCACGAGCGCCGTGTTGGAGCCGATGAAGGCGCCGCGCCCGATATCGGTCCGCGACTTCAGGAATCCGTCATAGTTGCACGTGATCGTTCCGGCGCCGATGTTGGTATCCGCCCCGACGCGCGCATCACCGATATAGCTCAAGTGATTGACCTTGGCCCCCGGCTCGATCGTGGCCTGCTTGATCTCGACGTAATTGCCGATATGGGCACCCGCGCCGATGACGGCGCCCGGCCGCAGCCGCGCGAACGGCCCGACCACGGCGCCGGGCCCGATCACGGCGCCTTCGATGTGGCAGAAGGCCCGAATCTCCGCCCCCTCGCCCACCCGGACGCCCGGCCCGAAGACGACGCCCGGCCCGATCGTCACGTCGCGCCCGATCTCAGTGTCGTGGGTGAAGTAGACGCTCGACGGGTCGAGGAGCGTCGCCCCGCCCTCAAGCGCCGCCTTGCGCAATCGCGCCTGCACGGCCGCCTCGGCCAAGGCGAGTTCCGCGCGCGAATTCACGCCGAGAAGCTCATCGGCCGGCGCGCGCACGACGGCACAGCGCAGATTGCGCGCCCGCGCGCGGGCGACGATATCGGTCAGGTAGTACTCGCGCTTGGCGTTGCGATTGTCGATCTCGCCGAGAAGCTCGAACAGGAGGCGCGCATCCGCCGCCATGACGCCGGAGTTGCAGAGGCCGATGGCCCGTTCTGGCCTGCTCGCATCGCGGTACTCGACGATCGCGTCGAGCGAGCCGTCGCGCGCGAGGACGAGGCGCCCATAGGCGGCGGGATCGGCGGGCTCGAAGCCGAGGACGACGATCGCCGGCCGCGGGAGCCGCCGGCGCGCAGCGAGGACTCGCCGCAGCGTCGCCGGCGAGAGAAGCGGCGTGTCGCCGTAGATGACCAGCGCATCGCCGGTGAAGCGCCCGAGCGCCTGCCGGGCCGCCATCACGGCGTCGCCGGTCCCGCGCTGCTTCGCCTGAATCGCGACGGGATGGGGTGCGACGGCGGCGGCAACCGCGTCCATGCCAGGGCCCAGGACGACGACGGCGCGGTCGAGCTTGAGCGGGCGCAGCGTCGCCAGCACATGCAGGATCATGGGACGGCCGGCCACGGGGTGCATGACCTTCGGCAGGCGCGACTTCATGCGCGTGCCCTTGCCCGCCGCGAGGATGACGGCTGCCGTTTTGCGTTGTGTCATCGCCGAGCTTTGCCTAAGAAGCGTCGCGCAGGTGTGCGTGGCTGTGAGGCATCGGGCGACCCTGCCACAATGGCCGCACCCCGACCAAGTCAAGATTTGTTAATAAACGTTGCATGACAGCACCGCCAGCCCGATCCCAAGGCCCCGCGAAGCGCCGCACCATCGTCTTCGACCTCGATGGCACGCTCGTGGACAGCGCCCCCGACATCCAGGACGCGATCAACGCGGTCCTGGGCGAGGAGAGGCGCGCGGAAGTCAGCCTTTCGAACGTCATCGGCATGATCGGGGACGGCGCCGAGCAGCTCGTCGCCCGGGCCTTCGCCGAATCGGGCGCGCGGCCGGAGGGCGCGGCGCTCCGGCACCTCCTTTCCCGCTTCCTCGCCCGCTATGAAGCCTATCCCGCCCGTCTCTCGAAGCCGTTTCCCGGTGTCGTCGCCGAGCTCGACCGCCTCCGGCGCGACGGCTATCGCCTGGGGGTCTGCACCAACAAGCCGGACCGGCTGACGGCGGTCGTGCTTGCGACCCTCGACCTCGACACCTATTTCCACGCCGTGGTCGGGCCCGACGCGGTCGAACGCCGCAAGCCCGACCCCGCCCACATGCACGCGACGCTCAGGGCGCTCGGCGTCGGACCGGAGGCGGCCGTCATGGTCGGCGACGGGATCAATGACGTGCATATCGCCCACGCCGCGGGAATGCCGTGCGTCTGCGTCACCTTCGGCTACGCGCACCAGCCGCCGGCCACGCTCGGCGCCGACGTCCTCATCGATCATTTCAGCGAGCTGCCGGCGGCGCTCGCCGGCCTCGACTGAGCCCCGCCGCTTTCTTGACAGCACCCGACCCACCGACCTAAATGGGCCCCGAGGGCGCGTAGCTCAGCGGTAGAGCACTCGTTTCACATGCGAGGGGTCGCTGGTTCAATCCCAGCCGCGCCCACCAGTGCACCCCGCTGCCGGAGATGCCCGCCTCGTCACGTGAAGCGCGGAATCACCGTCTCGCCGATGAGTTCGATCGAGCGCATGACCTGGTCGTGGGTCGTGTGCCCGGCCTGCAGCATGAACACCATCTGGTCGAGGCCGGCTTCGGCCCATTGCTCGACCCCGCGGCACACCGTGTCGGGGTTGCCGCCGATCGCCATGGCGTCCGCGATCAATTCGTCGTCGGTGCGGCTCGCGATCTTCTCGTTGACCTTCTGGACGCCGCCATAGGTGTCGAAGCGGATGCGGTTCAGCTCCGCGTCGTTGTCGCCGTAATAGTAGCGCGCGGCGGCGCAGGCGACGTCCCGCCCGAGACGATCGTCCTTGTCGCAGCACGCCATCGCGAAGGCGCCGACATGCTCGTTCGCGACCTTGCCGATCATGGTCGTGGCATCGGCGCGCCGGATCTCGCGGCGATAGGTCTCGATCGCCGGTTTCGTCTCGGCCGGCGTGTTGCGCGTAACGCCGATGACGCCGAGCCCCTGGCGCCCGACGTGTTCATAGACGTCGAGATTGGACGCGGTCGCCCAGAGCGGCGGGTGCGGCCGCTGAATCGGACGCGGCACGACGTGGCGCGCCGGCAGGTCGAAATGCCGGCCCTTGAAGCCGGGAAAGCGCTCGTGCTCGAACATCCGGATCACGGCCTCGAGCGCCTCACGCCCGACCTCGCGACCCAGCTTCGGGTCGAAACCGAGGCCCTCGACGATATAGGGCGACGTGCCGCGCCCCGCGCCGAACTCGGCGCGTCCGTTGCTCAAGACGTCGAGCATCGCCACGCGCTCGGCGACCATGAAGGGGTTGTGGCACGGCACGAGGATGACCCCGAAGCCGAGCCGGATGCGCTTTGTCCGCTGGCTCGCGGCGGCGAGGACCATGTCCGGCGCCGAACAGTGACCGATCTCGATGAAGAAGTGCTGCTCCGTGATCCAGAAATAGTCGAAGCCCGCATCCTCGGCCGCGACGATTTGGTCGAGCGCATGCCAGAACGCCTCGCGCTCCGTGGTCTCGTTCCACGGACGGGGCATCTGGATCTGGCTCATCAAGCCGAATTTCACGACCTCGCCTCCCTGCCGCGCGCAAGGCCGTGACGGTAGGGATCGCCAGCTTGTTCGTCAAAGTCATAAGACGTATAGGTGTTATAACCAAATCGTAGGATCGGGGACGGGGCGGTTTCCTGGACACGCGCGCACTCCGCTACTTCCACACCGTGGCCCAATTCGGCAGTTACAGCCGTGGGGCCGAGGTTCTGCGCGTCTCCCAGCCGGCGGTCAGCCGCCAGATTCGCAAGCTCGAAACGGAACTCGGCCACCCGCTGTTCACGCGACACGGCCACGGCGTCAGTCTCACGGAGGCGGGCCGAACGGTCCTCGAGCGCAGCCAGGCCGCGCTGCGTCAGCTCGATCAGATCAAGGCCGACATCCGCGCCGGCGGCCATCAACCCTCCGGCACGATCGCCTTCGCCGTGCCGCCGGCGGCCGGCAACGTTCTTCTTCCGCCCCTCATCGAGCGGTTCCGCCAGGACTACCCCAACGTCTTCCTCAACGTCATCGGCGGGTTCAGCGGCTACATCCACGAGCGGCTCGCGCGCGGCGATGTCGATCTGGCCTGCGTGCACGATCTCGCGCCGCGCCGCGGCTTCGCGGTCGAGCCGCTCATTCGCGAGCAGGTCTTCCTCGTGGGCGCCGCGGAGGCCCTTCCGTTCGCCCGCGAGCATGCGCGCATCGAGGACCTCGCGACCCTTCCGCTCATTCTGCCGAGCCGTGAGAATGCCTCGCGGCGATTGATCGAGCGATGGGCGGCGCAAAAGGGACGCATGCCCGCCGTGACGATCGAGGCGGACAACCATTCGATCATTCGGGCGCTCGTCCGGAGGGGCGTGGGGTTCAGCGTGCTCACGCATGGCGCCATTGCCGACGATCTTGCTCGGGGCGCGGTTCGCGCCTGGCCGTTCCGTCCCCGCGCCTATTGGCCGCTCGCCCTCGTGACCGCCGCGGCAGGCGCCCGTGCGCCTGCGCTCGACGCGTTCATCCACGCCATCCGCACGATCACGCGGGAGCTTGCCGCCACCGGCGCATGGCCCGGCCGGCTGACGGGCCGGCGCTGACGGGCGTCGAGCGCGTGATTGAGCGGCGCGCTTGTCCTCTCCGGAACAGTCGCCCAAGATCGAGCCAAACCTGACTGTCATCAGCCAGAGGCCACCATGTCGAAGCACGACTTCACGGTCGAGGAGTTCGGGGATCGGCTTTCCCGCGTGCGCCAGGCGCTCGCGGCGGCACGGCTCGATTGGCTGATCGCCTTCCATCCCGTCTCGATCCACTGGCTCACCGGCTCGGATGCGAAGAGCTATCAGGCGTTTCAATGCCTTCTCGTCTCGGCGGCGCCGGGCCCTCTGATCGTGTTCACGCGCGAAGGCGAGCGCAACGAATACGAGGCGGACACGCTCGCGGACGAGGTGCGGAGCTGGGGCGGAAGCGAGCCCGAGGATCCCGTCGACGCGTTCGCGAATCTTGTCGATTCCCTCGGCCTCAAACGCGCGCGGGTCGGGATCGAGGTGCCGGCCTACTACCTCCACCCGCACCACTATGTCCGTCTCAAGGCCATGCTGGGCGAGGCCCTCGTCGCCGAGCCCTCGACCCTCATCCACGATTTGAAGCTCGTGAAGTCGGCGCGCGAGATCGCCTATATCCGAGAGGCCAGCCGCATCGCCGACCACGCGATGACGGCCTTCGTCGAGGCGCTTAGGGAGGGCCGCTCCGAGATCGACGTGTGTGGTGCCGTCTATCACGCGCTGCTCGGCGCCGGCAGCGGGCTTCCGGCCAGCACGCTCAACCTCGTCTCGGGCGAACGCTCCGGCTTCAGCCACGGCGCCCCGACCGAACGGCGCCTCCGGCGCGGTGACTTCGGCAATGTCGAGTATGGCGCGACCTACCGGCGCTATACCTCGACCATCGGCCGCCAGTTCGTGATCGGCGCGCCCGCGGCGCGGATGCGGGAACTCTACGACGTGGTCCGCGCGGCGGCCGATGCATGCATCGCCGAGATTCGCGCGGGCGTCGCGGCCGTCGTTCCGCACGAGGCCGCGAAACGCGTCATCGCCAAGGCCGGATTCGACCGCTACCGCATCCACACCAGCGGCTACGGGCTCGCGCCCGGATTTCCGCCCTCATGGGGCGAGCCGCTCAACATGTTCGGGGGCAGCCGCTACACGCTCGAGGCCGGCATGGTCGTGTCGGTCGAGCCGCCCGTCTTCATCGGCGCGGAGCGCCTCGGGGCCCGCCTCATCGACAACGTGCTCGTCACGACGACGGGCGCCGAGCTGCTCTCGCGGAGCGCGCGCGACCTCATCATCGTCGCGTGAGAGGCCTGGGGCCGACCGATCATCGCGCCCGTCCCCACCCTTTGGACACGGCACTAGACCAGCTTGTGCGCGGAGAGCTCGTCTTTGAGATACGCGTAGTAGATCGGCGCCGCGATGACGCCGGGAAGTCCGAACGACGCCTCCATGACCAGCATGGCGAGCAAGATTTCCCAGGCGCGGGCGCTAATGCGGCTGCCGACGATGCGCGCATTCACGAAATACTCGAGCTTGTGGATCACGATGAGAAACCCGAGCGAGCCGGCCGCGACATAGGCCGAATCGCTGAGGCTGACGATGACGATGACGGTGTTCGAGATCAGGTTGCCGACGACGGGCAACAGGCCGGCGATGAAGGTCACCGCCACCATGGTTTTGGTCAACGGCAACTTGACGCCGAAGGCGGGCAGAAGCACGAACAAATAAAGGCTGGTGAGAAAGGTATTGAGCGCCGAGATGCGGATTTGCGCAAAGACGACCCGGCGAAACGCGGTGCCGAGAAAGAGGACCCGCTCGGCCAGGGCCCGCGCCAGCGGGCGGCGGGCGCCGTGCGGCGTGACATCGCCAACCGCCACCAGGCCCCCGATGATCATGCCGATGACGACATGCGCGAGAACCCTGCCGAAGTCCTCGCCGATCGTCTGCAACTCGCGCGCATGCGTCCGCAGCCAATGGGAGACCATGGTCTCCATCTCGTCGAAGTTCGACGGGATGTAGTCCCGGACCCAGGGTGGGACGTGCGTGCGCCCGGTCTCGATCACGTCGGCCATCTTCCGCAGCAATGCGACGACGCTGTCGGAGGACCCCGTGAACAAGGAGATGAGCGCCACGACGCCCAGCGACAGCAAGCCGATCGTCACCGTCACGAGCATGACGAATGCCACGGTCTTGCTCGCCTTATGGGTGACGCCGATGCGGCCGTGCTTGCCCGCAATCGCGTGAACGAGTTCGTAAACGAGAAGCCCGGCCAAGAGGCCGGCCAGGAGGCCGAGCTTGAGTACCGCCAACAGACCGATTGCGGCGAGAAGCCAGGCTGCGACGTCGTACTTGATGGTCGGGTTCACGTGATGTGTTCGCCTCGAGCGATCGTGAGAACGGCGCCCATCCCGAGGGCATGCGCAACGTTAGTCGAGGCGCGTTGGAGACGCCAGCACGAGGATCGGGAGAGAAAGGGCTCCATTCAGAGCCACGACGGACGGACGATCGGGATCGCGATCTCGACCGCCGCGCGATACCAGCCGGCAGAGGCCGATGGCCGATTGGGTCCGCTCGAATCCGCCCTTAGGCCGCCGCGGGCCCGGTGCCGGCGGTAACCCGTGCGGTGATGACGCGCTCGGGCGGGAGCGTGAGGATGGCCGTCGTCCCGGCATTTGGCGCGCTCTCGAGGACGATCTCCCCACCATGGGCGCGCGCCAAGGCCGAGGCCAGGGGCAAGCCAAGCCCAGTCCCGTCATGCGTGCGCGTAAAGTCGTTCTCGACCCGACGAAAAGGCTGTTGGACGATTTCGATCTCTTCAGCCGACATGCCGATCCCGCTGTCGGCGACACGCAAAGTGAAACGACCGCCGGAATCCAAACCGGCCGAGACCTTCACATGCCCGCCCTTCGGCGTGAACTTGACCGCATTGGACAGGAGATTGAGCAACACCTGCCGCAGCCGCCTGGCGTCGACGAGAAGCGCCGGCAGCGAGGCCGGCAGCTCCGTCTCGATGGTGAGCTCGCCCTGTTGCGCCTGCGGCGTGATGAAGTCGATGCAGTCCGCGATCACCGACGCCGGACTTACCACGGCCTCGTTCAACTCCAGGCCGCTTGCATCGATCTTGGCAAGATCGAGAACATCGTTGATGAGCGAGAGAAGATGTTCGCCCGACCGCCGGATATGTCCGGCATATTTGCGGTCCTTTGGCGCGAAGACATTATCCTTCTTGATGTTCAGCATTTCCGCGAAGCCGATGATCGCGTTGAGCGGCGTGCGCAACTCGTGGCTCAGATTGGCGAGAAACCAATTCTTGCCCTGACTGGCGGCTTCCGCGCGCTGGAGAGCATCGGAAAGACGCCGGGCAGCCTGGCTTTCCCTGAGAATGAAACGAATGCGCTGATCGAGAAGCGACCAATTGACCGGCATGGTCAAGAAATCCCTGGCGCCGGCCTCGAAGCCCCGTTGAATCGACTCGCTATCGCTCGCCTCCGCCACGATGAGGATCGGAATGTTCCGTGTCCCGTCGTCCTCCTGGCATGCGCGGCAGACCCCGACTCCGTTCAGGTCCGGCAGCCTGACGCCCAGCATCACGAGATCGGGCTTGAGCGAGCGAATCTTTTCGAGGCCTTCGATACCGCTTGCTGCGACCTCGACCGCAAACCCGGTCCGATGCAAGACATCGCGCGCCAAGACACGCTGAACGGTTTCGCCATCGATGACGAGGATGAGTGGTGCGTTCTTTCGCTGGATTTCAATCTCGCTCATGTCACCCGCGTGTTGCGACCGGTCGGCTCGAACGTCCATGGGAAGCGGCGTCCGGCGCGTCGATCCCGCGGCAAAGCGATGGGGCCAAATGGGCCCTGAAGGCCGGACGTTACGTCCCGCACCGCGCGCAAATGACGCGGAGGACGTCATAATTTGAACGTCTTGGAGCCTAACACAGATTTATTAACGCCGCGTAAAGGCAGCAAGTTAAATCATTGAAAAAGATCATGATTTTGCCACAATATGGCACCATTCCTGGTAGCGCACCGAGCGTTGAAGCACATTTTTATGCGATCCGGCCGATGATCCGATCGACGATCCAAAGCCCGAAGCGCTGGGCGGCCAAGCGGGTGCGCGGTCTTGGGCATGCTCAGCTCTTATAGGACGGATCCTCGCGGTCGAGCTGGCGGATGAGCGCGTCCCAATCGGTCTGCCCGAACGGCGCGTTCTTGTACCAGGTCCACCAGCGGTCGGCCGCCTCGGCGCAGACCCGGGGCGGCGGCACGTGCATCTCCTCGCCCGTTGCCAGCGTGTCCATTTGGATCTGGCACGCCTTGTCCAGGTAATACATGAGGATGAACGCCTCGCCGACCGTGCTCCCGCAGGTGAGAAGCCCGTGGTTGCGCATGATCAACGCATTCTTGTCGCCGAGATCCCTGACGAGTTGCGAGGCTTCGTCCATCCGTTCGACATAGGTGTAATCGCTGTAGGCGATGCGGTCGTAGAAGATGAGCGACATCTGATTGAGCGGGAGCAGACCGCGCTTCATCGCGCCGATCGCACAACCCGCGCGCGTATGCGTGTGCAGCACGGCGCGCGCATCCTTGCGCGCGACATGAACGCCGGCATGAAAGGCGAAGCCGGCCGGATTCATCTCATAAGGGCTATCGTCAAGGATGGTCCCGTCGAGGTCGAATTTGACGAGATTGGACGCCGTGATTTCCTCGAACAGCAGGCCGTACCCGTTGAGGAGATAATGCTCCTCCGTCCCCGGCACGCGCAGCGACACATGCGTGTTCGTGAGATCGGTCATGCGGAACTTGGCAAGCAAGCGGTAGCACGCGGCCAGCTCGCAGCGCGCCGCCCATTCTTCGGCCGAATACGTGTCTTGCGGTTTCGTCTTGGAAACAGGCTTCAAGCCCATCGCGCGCCCCCTTGCCAGAACGCCAATATCGTCGTCGCGCGAGTCTACGTCGCGTCCGGCTCAGGGGCAACGGAGGCCGTCTCAGCCGACGGTGGCCAACTGCCTCAGCTTGAAGCGCTGGACCTTGCCGGTCGCCGTTCGCGGGATTTCCGGGACGACCTCGATGCGCCTGGGACGCTTGTGCGGAGGCAGCCGGTCCGCCAGGGCGCGCCCCAGCCGCGCGGGAATCGTGCGAGCGCCGGCTTCGCGCGGCACGACGAACAGGACGCCTTCCAAGAGGCCGTCGGAATCGGGCACGCCGACGAGGGCTGCGTCGAGAACGCCGTCCTCGGCGGCGGCGATCTCCTCGATCTCCCCCGGGCTGACCCATTGCCCCGCGACCTTGAACAGATCGTCGGCGCGGCCCTGATGGTGCCAATACCCGTCCTCGTCGATGCGATAGATGTCGCCGGTCGAAAACCAGCCGCCCTGAAAGACGCGCGCCGATTCCGCCGCCTGCCGCCAATAGCCGGCCGCGGAGGACGGAATGCGAACCTCGAGCACGCCCGATGCTCCCGATGCGTCGGAACGGCCGGCCTCTCGGCCGAGGCGCGCTTCGACCCCGGGTGCGGGAACCCCCGAGGACCCCGGACGGACCCGGCCCGGCCGGTTCGCCAGCAGCATGTAGATCGTCTCCGACGTCCCCATCCCGTCCAGAATTTCGCCGCCCGTCCTCTCTCGCCACCGCTCGAACAGGCTCGCCGGCAGCCGTTCGCCCGCGGAGACATAATGCCGGACCGCACGGAACGGCTCGGCCGCCGCAACATCGGAGTCCAACATCGCGCGGTAGAGCGTGGGGACCGAGAACACGATGCTCGGCCGGTGACGCACGATGACCTTGGCGACCGATTCGGGATCCGACCGGCCTTCGTGGAGAATTGCGGTCGCGCCGATTTTCAGCGTCCCGAACAGGATCGTTCCGAGCGCATAGGCAAAAAAGAGCTTGGAGCTCGCGAACAGCCGATCGTCCGGACCGGCGCCAAGCACGTCGCGCAGATAGAGATCCGAGGGCAGGACGTCCTGGTGGCGGTGTATTGCCGCCTTGACCCGGCCCGTGGTGCCCGAGGTGTAGACCCAGAACGCCATGTCATGGGCTTCGCGCCCGGCCGAGGCCGCGGTGTCGGCCTGGGCCGAGGCGAGGCGATCGAAATCCGCGCCGTCGAGGACGGCCTTGGGCCGAAAACCGAGACTCGGTCTCACCGCTTCGTAGAGTGCCGCCCCGTCCGCATCGCCGATCACGATCGCAGGCTCGCTGTCGGCCAGGATGGCCAGGAGATCGTCCGGCATGAGGCGCGGATTGACCGCGACCGCGACCCCGCCCGCCTTGATCGCACCCAGATAGGCCGCGATGAGGCCCGGCGTGTCCTCGGACAGAAACAAGACGCGCTCATCGGCACGAAGACCGAGCGAGCGAAGCGCGCCGGCGGAGCGCGAGACCGCGGCCGCCAGCGCCCCATAGGTCACGACGCCGTCGCGCCACAGCACGGCCGGACGCGCGGCGGCGGCGGGCGTCCGCGAGGGATCGAGAAGTATGTCGGCCGCGTTCAACCCTCTCTCCGTCGTCGCATTCGGCTCCGGACTTGACCCGGGGCACCTAAGCATTGGCGCCGGAGCGGAACAAGCGGCTTGCACGCTCTTGGCGAGACCGTCATGGTTTCCGGACAGAACGCACCAACCAACGCGCCGCTGCTGAGGCCCTCACGCGCGGCCATCGGATGCACGGAGAGACAACACATGAAACTCGTGAGCTACAAGGCGGGCAACCGATCGTCCTACGGCGTCGTACTCGACGGCGGAATCATCGACCTCGCCAAGCGATTGCCGCATCCGACGCTCAAGGCCCTTCTCGCGGCCGGCGCCCTCGACGACGCGCGCCGCGCGGCCAAGGGCCAGGCGCCCGATGCCCGGCTCGATGGCGTGACACTGCTGCCGCCCATTCCCGATCCGGACAAGATCATCTGCGTCGGGCTCAACTACGACGAGCACCGCAAGGAGACGGGCCGCGAAAAGACGTCGCACCCGACGCTGTTCACGCGATTCGCCGACACGCAAGTCGGCCACGGCCAAGCGCTCATCAAGCCCAGGGCGTCGAACCAATTCGATTATGAGGGCGAGCTCGCCGTCATCATCGGCAAGCACGGCCGCCACGTGCCGCAGGATCGCGCCTTCGACTTCGTCGCCGGCTATTCCTGCTACCACGACGGCAGCGTCCGCGACTGGCAGTTCCACACCAGCCAATTCGTGCCGGGCAAGAACTTTCCGTCGACCGGCGGCTTCGGCCCCTGGCTCGTCACGAAGGACGAGATCGCCGATCCGCACAAACTGACGCTCATCACCCGCCTCAACGGCAAGGAAGTCCAGAA
>JBGPGW010000016.1:0-22882 GCA_041484095.1 Alphaproteobacteria bacterium
GTGCTGACCGGCCTCGACGATGCGTATGTCTCGATGACGTGCACGCGCGGGCGCCCCTTGAGCGGCAGCCGCGATCCGCGGCTTGCGAAAAACAACTTCTATTGCTTCGCCGTTCCCTTTGTCTGGCTCGCGACTCCGGAGGAGCAGCGACAGGGGCTGGCGATGCATATCAGCAGCATCCCGCGCATCCCGGCCGAATCGATCGATCCCACGATCAAGAACTACAACAGGCTCGATTTTCAGATGAGCCTCATCGAAGCCCACGAGGCCGGCGCGCAGTTCGTGGTGCTTAGGGATTTCGCGGGGAATATCACCGAGGGGCTCGGCTACAACGTCTTCGCGCTTCACGGGGGCAGGTGGACGACACCGTCCAAGGGCGTTCTCGAAGGCATCACGCGCATGACCGTGCTCGATCTCTGCAAGGAATTGAACGTGAGCGCCGAGACCGGCGTGCTGAGCGAGGAAGCGCTGAAGCATGCCGACGAGATTCTCGTGACCTCGACGGCCGGCGGCGTCATGCCGGTCGTGACGCTCGATGGAAAGAAGGTGGGGGACGGCGCGCCGGGCCCGGTGACCACGCGCCTGCAGCAGCTCTACTGGAAGAAGCACGCGGACCCCGCCTGGTCGACGCCCGTCCGGCGCGGCTAGACGCCCGCCCCTTACCCCCGCGGCCCGATTGGCCCTGCCCGTACGCCGCGCGTCAGCCGGCGACTTCGCGGAGATCGCGCGGGATGTTCGTCAAGGGCTCGCACTCGGTCTTGGTGATTCGGATCGTCTCGCTGATGCCGACGCCGAACCGCGCGGGGCAGCGGAACGCCAGCGGCAGGTGGAACACCATGCCGGGCTCGAGGACCAATTCGCTGCCCTCGGCAAGAAAGCCGATGCCGTCCGCCCAGGTCGGCGGGAAGCCGACGCCGACATGGTAGCCATAGGCACCGGGCAAGAAGAATTCATCCGACAGGCCGCTATGCGCGCTCTTTGCCGCCAAGGGCCACGTCATGGCCCGAACGGCCGGGCTTGGCCGTCGCGATAACGGCGTCGATGGTCGCGAGAACCGCCTCGGCAAGGGTTTTGACGCCCTGGGCGGGCGGTCCCACGACCGCCGTCCGCATGAGCGGCGCCGTATAGCGCAGGTGACACCCGCCATATTCGAGAAAGACCGGATCGCCCGGCTCGATCGTGATGCGCCGATAGGTCTGATGGGCATAGCCGGTTCGGACGCCTGCGGTGACGATGGGCTGCACCGACATGAACTCGCTGCCGGCCGCGATCATGGCGTCATACCCGATTCGCGCCACGTCGTTGTCGGTCGTCCCTGCCCTGATGGCGGCAAGCGATGCGCGAATGCCGGCTTCGGTATAGGCGGCCGCCTTGCGCAGACACTCGATCTCCCGCGGTGATTTCACGAAGCGCTGGCGCACGACGAGGTCGGAAGCATCGGCGAATGCCGCGTTCGGCAGCGCGGCCTTGATCTGATCGAGAATCGCGGGAAGGAGGCCCGTGAGTTGAGGCTGGATGCCGATCCGCTTCGTGCCGAGGCCTTTCTCGACGAGGATATCGGCCAGTTGCCGTCCGGCGCTTGCCTGGCCCACCCATGGCGCGCAGCGGAGATCCTTCACCCATGTTGTCGCCGTGCCTGCGGCAATCTCGATCGCCGTAACCTGGAGAGCCGGATGGCCTTCGCGCGGCAGGACGAGGCAGGCGTGGTTGCCGACGCCGAAGGTGCAATATCCCGAGAGATAGAACAGGTCGGGGCGGTGCGTGACGAGGAGCACATCGAGACGCGCTGCCTCCATCGACCGGCGCAGCGCCGTGATGCGGTGATTGTATTCTTCGGCGGGGAACGCCAATTCCCGCCCGGCCATCGCGGCCTGCAAGGCCTTGGCATATTCAGTCGGGTTCATGGACGTCCCCTCGTCGATGTGATTGGAACGGTCGCGGCGTAAAACGGGTGACTCCCCCGTGATTAGGCGCAATTTTCGCATATCGGGCCGGCGCGCAACAGCACGGCCGCCGCGGCGCGCGCCCGGAAATGTATGGAGTCCCTTCCAGCGGGGTGAGATGATCTCGGCGTCCCACGGACAAGGGGGCTGCCATGGGTTATCTCGACGGACGCGTGGCGATGATCACGGGCTCGGGCAGCGGCATCGGCCGCGCGACGGCGATCATCATGGCGGAGCGCGGCGCCGATCTCATCATCCACGACATCAACGAGAAGGGCGCCAAGGAGACGGCCGAGCGGGTCCGGGCCGCCGGGCGCAACGCGCGCGTCTTCGTGGCCGACGTGTCCGATGTCGGCGCGATGCGCCGCGTGGTGGGCGAGGCGGAGGCGCATTACGGCCATATCGACATTCTTGTCAACAACGCCGGCATCGCGGGCGACCGCCGGCCGATCGAGGACGTGACGGAAGAGTTCTTCGATCTCGAGATCGGGATCCACGTCAGAGGCACGATGTTCACGACCCAGGCCGTCGTGCCGGGAATGAAGAAACGCCGCTACGGCAAGATCGTGAACATCTCCTCGATCAACGGCACGGTCGCCGATCCGAATTTCGCGGCTTACAACGCCGCCAAGGGCGCGGTTCTCGCCATGGCCAAGGGATGGGCCAAGGAATTCGCCCCTTGGAACATTTGCGTCAATATCGTGGCGCCGGGCGAGTGCCTGACGCCGATGCCGATGGCCAAGGACAGCCCGGAAGCGATCGCGGAGAAAGCCAAGCTGATCCCGTTCAAGCGCTACGGGCAGCCGGAGGAGATGGGTTATGCCATCACGTTTCTCTGCTCGCCCGAGGCGGATTTCATCACCGGGCAAGTGATCAGCCCGAACGGCGGGGCCGTGATCGTCGGAATTTGACAGCGAGCGGAGCGAGGGTGTCATGAAGTTCGGCCTGTTCCACCTCATGCAAAAGCGCGATCCCGCGCTCACGCCGAAGCAAGTCTACAGTGACCTTCTGGACCGGGTGCGACTGGCCGAGGACATCGGCATGGAGCATTCCTGGGTGGCGGAGCATCACTTCACCGATTACTGCCTGGCACCCTCGCCGCTCACGGCGATCGCCTGGCTCGTCGGGCAGACCAAGCGCATGAAATTCTCGCCCGGCATCCTCGTCCTGCCGCTCTACGATCCCGTGCGCCTGGCCCAGGAAATCGCCATGGTCGATCTCATGGCCGACGGGCGGCTCGAGCTCGGCATCGGGTTCGGCTATCAGGAATACGAGTTTCAGGGTTTCCGCATTCCCCTCGAGGAGGCCGCTTCGCGCGCGCTCGAGGTTCTCGACATCGTCGAAGGCGCGCTGGCCGACGGCAAATTCGCGTATAGCGGCACGTTCTACACGATCAAGGACACGGTCATGGCCGTGCGGGCGACGCGCCCGCGCCTGACGACGTATCTTGCCGGCGCCACGCGCCATCCAATCTTCCCGCGGCGCGCGGTGAAGAAGGGTTACATTCCGTTCGTCTATAACGGCTGGAATTCCTTCGACATGATCGTGTCGATGCGGGAGGCCTACGACCAGATCGCCAAGGAGGAGGGCGTCGATCCCCTCGGCATCCCGATGGCGATCGAACGCTTCATCTATGTCACGGATTCCAAGGCCGAGGCGCTATGGGCGGCGGAGAATTTCCGTTACACCGCGCGCGCAGCACGATCGCTGCGGTTCAATTACGTCGATCTCGACGGCACGACCATCAAGGACCTTCCGGCCCAGGATGACGCCTCGCTCGAAGATATCATCAAGAACGGGATCATCGGGGATGCCGAGACCTGCGCTGGCAAGATCGTCGAGGAGATGAAGCGCGCGCGCCTCACGCACTATGGCTGTCTCATCGGCGTCGGTGCCATGGATCAGGGCAAGGTCATGCGTTCACTCGAACGCATCGGCGCGGAGGTCATGCCGCTCGTGCGACGCGCCACGAGCGCCAAGGCGGCGTAAGGCCTTCATCGCACCTGTCGCGTCGAGGAGCGCCTCGGCAGGGCATTCCTTCCCCCGTGTTCGCTGAGACCGGTTCGGCCGCGGTGCGGACCCGCATCAAGCGATAGCCGCGACGCGATCAGCGGCCGGACTCTCGCGGTCTCAGGGCGCCGCGAGGGCCGGTCACGGATGCGGCGCGCCCTGACACATGTATATGTGTATATGTGACGCCCGGATCTCACGCCGCCCCGCAAAGATGCCCCCAAGGCCAGAAGCCTCGAAGAGGCGTCCATTCATCATTGTTAAAGATAATTGTTAACGGATTATTAATATTAACCATGGATAGTCTTTGGTCATTTCAAATATTAACTAAGAATATTAAATAGTATTGACGCAAGTCTCGAAAATTATTGGAGTTTTCCTTTGTTTTGTCTTGACAGTTACTAACTCCTTTGGCATAGTCCGTTCGTTGAAGGCGATAGCCAAAAGTAATGCTTCTTATGCGCCTTCTGCGGGCGTCCCGGTTCAGGAGCCGGGATCGAGGCAGGCGAAGAGGGAGGGGCAAATGGCCGGAAGAGCCGAAACCGCCCCAAGAAACGAACCCCAATCCGGGGCGACAACGACGCAATCGAGAAGCAAAAGCATGATTACGAACAAGATTTTGGGCCTGTTTCAAGCCTCGAAGTCTGCGCTGAAAGACAAGAACGGCGCGACGGCCGTCGAATACGGTCTCATGGTCGCGTTGATCGCGGTCGTGATCGTCGGCGCTGTGGCCACCATCGGAACCCAGCTCAACATTCTATTCACGGATGTCGGTACCTGTCTGACCGACGTGACGGCCTGCGGCACGGTCGGCGGCACGGCGCCGTAAGACGCCGATGCGCGGCACGCACGTGGCGATGGCCGCAGACCGCCGAGATCGGCGTCTCGTCCTCGCCTCGTGCCGCCCCGCGTAAGGGGCAGTTGAGCGTGTCTCGTGCGGCGCGCGGGCGGCAGGGGCATCCGTCGTGCTGCACCGTTTTTGAGTGTTGGCCGGATGCTGCCGGTGTGGGGGTAGGCTGATTTCGAAGAGGCAGTCCGAGATGGGTGACGGGGACGATTAAGTCCCCGTCCACTCGGCGCTCTCTTCGGCGGCTCGACCGGCGGCGTTTCGAGGAGGGCAGGGACAATGATGAAAAGCCGCGCGTTGCTGATGCTCGTCTTGGGCGTGATTCTCGCAGGATTCACAGTCCTTCTCGTCAAAAATTGGGTCGACAACCGGACGCGGGCGGCCTCGAAGTCCGGCCCGGGCATGGAACTCACCACCGTCGTCGTGGCGACGACGACGCTCGACTTCGGCGACAAGCTTCGGCGCGAGGTCATGCGCGAAGTCCCGTGGCCGGTCGCGGGCCTGCCTGCCGGAAGCTTCAAGACCGTCGATGAGGTGTTGAGCGGCACGGGCGATCGCTTGGTTCAGAACCGTATCGAATCGGGCGAGCCGGTCGTTCAGACAAAAGTGACGGGCTTCGGGGGACGGCCGATCCTGTCATCGAGGATCAGCGAAGGCATGCGGGCCCTGTCGGTGCGCATGAACGATGTCTACGGTGTTGCGGGCTTCGTGATGCCGGGCGATCGCGTCGATATTCTACTCACCCGCGAGATCGAAATTGCCGGGCACAACAAGCGGGATCTCGCCACCGATATTCTGCTGCAGAACGTCAAGGTTCTCGGCATCGACCAGGAAGCGGCCGAGACACACGAAAAGCCGCGCGTCGCCAAGGCCGTGACTATCGAAGTGACGCCCGAGCAGGCACAGAAGCTCACGCTCGCCATGCAGGTCGGGACGTTGTCTCTCGCGTTGCGCAATCTCGCCAATATCGAGGAAAAGCGCTCGACGCGCGTGACGTGGTCTGATCTCGACGTCGCCGGCGGCGCCAAACACACGGCCGCCGAGCCCGCCCGTGCGGCGCCTGTGGATTCGCGCCCGACCGTGACGGTCATTCGCGGTCTCGAGGTGTCGACCAAGAGAGTCCCGAACGATCCGAGTTGAGGCTGCGCCGCGCTCACCGAGCGCTGCAGACGAAGCGTCGAAATGGTCTGGAGTACACGATAGTGGCATCGATCATACGGAATAAGGACATAGACCGGGATGCGGCGGCCCGGCCGCTGGGTGTCCGCCGTGGCCGCTGGCTTGTCCTTCCGTTCGCGCTGCTCGCGACGATTCTTCTTCCGGCTGTGCCACGACAGGCCCTCGCGCAGAACTCGGTGACGATGGAGCTCCAGGCGTCAAAGCACGCCGGCGAGTTTGTCGTGCCGCTCAACAAGTCGCAAATTCTTCACACCGACGTGCCGTTTACGGACATCACCGTCGGCAATCCCGCGATCGCCGACGTGATGCCGCTGACGAACCGCACGATTTATGCGCTGGGCAAGACGCTCGGTTCGACCAACCTTACGATCTACGGCAAGAACCGCACGCTCATCGCCGTCGTGGACCTGGTCGTGTCCTTCGATGTCGACGGCTTGAAGCGAAGTCTTCATGACAACTTGCCGGGCGAGCGAATCGATGTCCGTGCGGCCAACGGCTCCGTCGTCCTCGGCGGCACGCTCGCCGGCGCCGTCGAAATCTCGCGCGCCGTCTCGATCGCGGAGCGGTTTGCGCCGAAGCAAGTAACCAATCTTCTCAAAGTCAAGGGCAGCCAGCAGGTCCTCCTCGAGGTCCGTATCGCGGAGATGAAGCGGACGCTTGCCAAGGAGCTCGGGCTCAACCTGACCGGGAGTAAAAACACCGGCGACGCCGGGTTCAGTTTCAACTCCGGCATCGGACCGGCGGTTCAAGCCTTTGCGCATGGTGCGTTGACATACGCGTCGGGGGGTCTCGCGCTCGCCGCGGCCTTCGATGCCTTGGAGGAAAAAGGCCTGGTCAAAACCTTGGCCGAGCCGAATCTGGTGGCGCTATCGGGCGACACGGCCAGCTTCCTCGCCGGCGGGGAATTTCCGATCCCGGTCGCGCAAAGCACCGGTCTCGGCGGTACGACGATCACGGTCGAGTTCAAGAAATTCGGCGTAAGCCTCGCATTCACGCCCACGGTTCTCGGCGACGGCCTCATCAACCTCGTCGTGAGCCCGGAGGTGAGCCAGATCGATCGCTCGATCAGCGTGCCCACGGGTCCGGGCATTCTGGTCCCAGGGCTTTCGACGCGCAAGGCGACGACCACGGTCGAGCTGCGCGACGGCCAAAGTTTTGCCGTTGCCGGCCTTCTGCAGAACGACTTTCAGGATCGCATTCGTCAGCTTCCAGGGCTCGGCGACATCCCGGTGCTTGGCGCGCTGTTCCGCAGCACCGATTTCCAGCGGAGCGAGACCGAGCTCGTCATCATCGTGACGCCGCATCTCGTCCGGCCGGCTCCGGCGGGGATGCTCGCCGCGCCGACCGACAATTTCATCCCGCCGAGCGAACACGACCTGTTCCTCTTCGGCAAGACCGAGACGCCTGAGGCGCCGGGGGCCGCGCAGAAGGCGCTGAGCAACGGGACGTCCGGGGGTATCACCGGTAAGGCCGGACACATCGTGAAATGAGGCAAGCCATGAACGTTCGTCTTCTTGTCTTGGGGCTTGTCCCCGTGGCCCTCGCGGCGTGCGAACCGCCGCGCGCGACGCTGTCGCCGAGTTTCGGCAATGCCGTGCGCCACAACATCGCGATTCAGACCATCAATCCGAACCCGAACGAAACCATGATTTCCCCGGACATGGATGGCGAGCGGGCCGCCGAAGTGATGGACCGATACAAACAGGGACTGATCAAGCCGGCACCGACGTTTGCGGCGCCCACGACGACCGCGGGCGGTGGCACCGCAGCGAAGTGACGGCATTCCGTCTCGCGCCCGTCGCCGAAGCGATGGCGCCGAGACGGCGGCTGCGGCGAGACGACCCGCGGCCAACAGATTCGACATCGGAAGGGAAGCACCATGAGTACCATTGTTCCACGCAAGGCCTTCGCCCTTCTTCGTTCGGCGGCCACGCAGCAATCGCTCGTTGCCGCCGCCGAGACGGTTGGCGCCATCCAGCTCGAGACCCGGATCGGTCGGCTCGATGCCCTTGAGCAGCAGATCCGGCAGGCTCAGGACTGCAGCGTGGTTCTGCTCGATCTCGACCTCAGGGAGCCCGAGGAATTTGCCGCCGTCGCGCGCATCGTGCAGGCGATCGGCAATCGCGCCGCGATCGTCGCCTCGTCGGCATCGCGGCCGACAGTGGATCATCTGCGCCAGCTCATGCGCCTCGGCGTGATCGATTTCCTGTCGCAGCCGTTCCAGGCCGAGGATCTTTCGGACGTTCTTGCCCATCGCGTCCGGATCAGTCACGAGAACGGCGCGGCGCATCCGTCCACGCGCGGCCAGGTTCTGTCGTTCATGGGGTGTCGCGGCGGCGTCGGGACGACGACCCTCGCCGTTCAGACGGCCCACGCCCTGGCCTCGCGCGGCAATGGCAAGACGGGTCCGTCCGTTTGCCTGATCGATTTCGATCTCCAGTTCGGCAATGCCGCCTTCTATCTTGATCTCGTCGCGGAACACGGCTTGCTCGATCTCATCGAAGCGCATGACAAGCTCGACCTCTCCCTGTTCAAGGGATCGGCGATCAAGCATCGATCCGGCCTTAACCTCATCGCCGCGCCGAACACCGTCACGCGCCTTGACGCGCTCGAACCCGAGACCGCGGGCCGCATCATCGAGTTGGCCCGGGAAAGCCACGATTACGTCGTCGTCGACGTACCGGCCGCGTGGCTCGGCTGGAAGCGCGAAGTGCTGTCTCGCTCCGACCGCATCTTGCTGACCACGCAATTGACGGTGGTCGCGACCCGCGAGGCGCGCCGCCAGCTCGATCTCATTCGCGCGGAAGAACTCCACGCCATTCCGCTCAGCGTCCTGGCCAATCGTGTCCGCCCCCGTGCGGCGGGATCGCTCGCCATCGCGGAGGCCGAGCGCGCCCTGGGCCGGCCGATCGACTGTCAGATCGCGGGTGACTTCGAAACCGTCGTGAGCGCGATCGAAAACGGCGTGGCCGTATCCGAAATTCGCAAGAACAGCCGCGTCGCGAAGGACATCAAGCACCTGGTCGACGGGTTGATGGGCGCAAACAAGGAACCCAAGGCCCGCATGACGGCGCTGCTCCCGAAATTTCGCCTGACGGCCGCCCCCCGCGTGGTGACTGAATGCTAAGTCGTTTCGCCACGCGTCCGAGCACGAACGGGGCGGCGAAGCCGAACGGGGTCGCTGCCGCCAAGCCCGTCGTCGTGGCCGCGAGCGGTCCCGCCGTCCGCCCGGTGACGTCCGATTCGGGGCGTCACACCGAACTCAAGGTCCGGCTCCACCGCGAGCTGTTGGACATGATGAACCTCGCGGTCCTGGACGAGATGGATCCGGCGGTCATCCGTCGTGAGGTTGGCGCGATGATCCGCGAACTTCTCCAGGGCGATCCGGTGCCGCTCAGCTTCGGCGAGAAAGAGCAGCTCGTCGAAGACGTCCTGCACGAGATTCTCGGTCTTGGCCCCCTCGAGCCCCTGATCAAGGATCCGACCGTCACCGACATTCTGGTGAACACGCACAACAACGTCTTCGTCGAACGTCAAGGGCGGCTCGAACTGACTCAGGTCAAGTTCAAGGACGACGCGCATCTTCTCAGGATCATCCACAAGATCGTCGCGGGCATCGGCCGACGCATCGACGAGGCCCAGCCCATGGTGGATGCGCGCCTCCCCGATGGCTCGCGCATCAATGCCGTGATCGCGCCCATCGCGGTCGACGGGCCTCTTCTGTCCGTTCGTAAATTCTCGAAAATGCCGTTTGATCTTGAGCGGCTCGTGGAGGCCGATGCACTCACCCGGGAGATCGCCGATTTCCTGAAAGCCATCGTCCAATGCCGCCTCAACATTCTCGTCTCGGGCGGCACCGGCAGCGGCAAGACGACGATGCTGAACGCGATGTCGCGCAACATCGGGGAATGGGAGCGGATCGTGACGATCGAGGACGCGGCCGAGCTCCGTCTTCAGCAGCGCCACGTGGTGAGGCTGGAGACCCGGCCCTCCAACATCGAAGGCAAGGGCGAGATCGTCCAGCGCGATCTCCTCAAGAACGCGCTTCGCATGCGGCCGGACCGCATCATCGTCGGCGAGGTCCGCGGTGGCGAGGCGTTCGACATGATGCAGGCCATGAACACCGGCCATGACGGATCGATGACGACGATCCACGCCAACACCTGTCGGGACGCCGTCTCGCGCCTCGAGCAGATGATCGGCATGTCCGGTCTCGATCTGCCGACCAAATCGATGCGCGCGCAGATCGCGTCCTCGCTCAACGTCGTCATCCAGCTCCAGCGGCTGAGCGACGGCCGCCGCCGTCTGACCAGCGTGCACGAGATCACCGGCATGGAGGGCGATATCGTCAGCATGCAGGAGATATTCCTCTTTCAGCGCCTGTCGACGGACGAAGACGGGCGCATCCGGGGTGAGTTTCGGGCGACGGGCGTGCGCCCCCGGTTCGCGGAGCAGTTCGAGTCGCGCGGTATTGCGCTTCCCCTCGAGATCTTTTCGCCCGACCACCGCATGGCGACGCGCGCGTAACATGCAGATCGAATTGCTTCTCCTCTATGGCACGGCCTTCATCGCGATCCTGCTGATCGCGGAAGGCCTCTACTTCGCCGTGCTTGGGCGCGGCGTCGGCACGCGGCGCAATGTCAATCGGCGGCTCAAGCTCCTTGAAGCCGGCGCGACCCGTGGCGAGGTGATGTCGAATTTGCGCCGGGAGCCGTGGGATGGCGGTGCGCTCGGCCGAATCAGTCCGGAGATCGTGGCGCTCGGCCAGGCGGTCGACCGCCGCCTGAGCCAGGCCGGACTCACGATGTCCGTCGACCAGTTCGTGACGGCCGCTGCCGCGGCGATGTTTCTGTTCGTTCTTGCGGGGCATCTGTTTTTTGGGCTCGGCTTATTCGTGAGTGTCGTGGCGGCTTTGGCGATCACCGCGGCGGGCGCCGTCGGCGTGATCGCCGCTCGGCGCGCGCGTCGGCTCCGTCGGTTCGGCGAACAACTCCCCGATGCGATCGACCTCATCGTGCGCAGTCTCGAGGCCGGCCACCCGATCAACGTCGCGTTGGCGCTCGTCGCTCAGGAGATGGCTGATCCGATCGGCACCGAGTTCGGTCTTACGGTCGACGAGGTGACATACGGGCTCAGCGTGCCGGAGGCGCTCGAGAGCATGAGCAACCGTGTGGCCCACGCGGATATCCGCTATGTGATCGTCTCGATCAAGATCCAGCACGGCACGGGCGGCAATCTGGCGGAGGTTCTCTCCAACGTGGCGCGCGTGCTGCGCGAGCGTCTGCGGATGGTCAAGAAGATCAAGGCGATCTCCGCGGAAGGTCGGATCTCGGCGATTCTTCTCTCGTGTTTGCCGTTCCTCGTTCTCGGCGGAATCTGGGCGTTCAATCCTGGTTACTACCGTGGCGTCCAGGACGACCCGTTGTTCCCGGGGATCATGGGGTCGGGTGCGGCCCTCCTTCTGGTCGGCATCGGGGCCATGTGGCGAATGGTCAGTATTCGGATCTGAGGGAGCGCCAACAATGGATGCGATCGACATGATCGTGAGCGCCTCAGACGGGGCCGTGGTTTGGCTGCTCCTGTTCGGCCTCTGCACGATCAGTGTTTTCCTGCTGTTCATCGGCAGCCAGCGACTTTTTGCTGCCCGAACGCTCGCGCGTCGCCGGCTTGCGATCGAAGCGGTGGCGGGCGGTGGCCGGAGCGCGCCGGATCTCGGGCCATCGCTGCGCGCCGATCACGAGCGATCGCCTCTCTCGCGCATGCTGGCGCGTTGGGGCCTTCGTATGGCGAGCGATTCCAAGAGCAATGTGGAGCTGCGCCGACGTCTGATCCGCGCGGGATTCTCCCGACCGACCGCGGTCGGGATTTTCCATGCGACGCGGGTCGTCCTCGCATTTAGCCTCCCCATCGTCGCGATTCTCCTGGCGCCGATCGTCGCATCGGACGCTGTCGCGAAGAAACTGCCGATGCTCCTGGGTGCGCTCGGACTCTTGGGGTTCTTTCTGCCGACGATCATCGTGGGCCGGATCATTGCGAAGAGACAGGCCATCGCACGGACCGGATTCCCTGACGCGCTGGACACGCTTCTTGTCTGCGTCGAGGCCGGTCTCGGTCTTGACGCCGCTATCAATCGCGTCGCGGTCGAAATCGGTATCGCCTACCCGATGCTAGGTGAACAGTTCACGCTTGTCGCGGCGGAGCTCCGAACCGGTCAAAGCCGCGAGACCGCGCTGCGCAACCTGGCGACGCGGCTCAACATCGACGAAGCGTCGTCGCTTGCGACGCTGCTCGTGCAGTCCGAACATCTCGGAACCAGTGTTGCCCAGACATTGCGTGTCTTGGCGGACGATTTTCGGCAGAAGCGCATGTTGAGTGCGGAGGAACGCGCGAACGTCCTGCCGGTGAAGCTGGCCTTCCCGCTCGTGTTGTTCATTCTTCCGGCGCTGATGGTCGTGATCATGGGCCCGACGATGATCCGCATTCTTCACACCTTGATGCCGACGATGGGCGGGCATGGCTAAGGCACGGCAACCGTGGCATTGCGGATGGCGGCCTCGACTGGTGCTCCCGGTCGTCGCGGTCGTGTTCATCCTGGGACCGATCGGCTGCTCGCTGCTCGATTGGGAGACGAACGAGATGCCGGCCGGCTATCGGGCATCCCCCATGCCCGCGCGACAGGCCAGGTTGACCGCCAGCGAACGCGGACAGGCGAACTTGCAAGAGAACCGGCTCGGACTTGCGATCGACGGTTTTCTCACCGCGCTCGTCATGGAAGGGCGCTCGATCGAGACGCTCAACGGCCTCGGCGTCGCCTACGATCTTCTCGGCCGCTACGATCTGTCGAGGCAGTACTACCGGGAGGCCCTGTCGATCGATCCCCAATCGGTGCGCACGCTCAACAATCTCGGCCGGTCCTATGCGCTGGAGGGCAGCTACGTCGAGGCGATCCGATATTACGAACTGGCCACGGCGCTCGATCCGTCGAACGAAATCGTGATCTCGAACCTCGTCGAGGCGCGCGCGATCGCTCTGCGTCCGCCCCAGAGGGTTGCGGACGCTGCTTCGCGGAACGCCGAGCCAAGGCTGCCATGGGTCCAGTTCGCCGGCCCGGGCGCGCAAACGCTGGTGACGCAGGCCGATGACGCGCTCATCGAGTCGCTGCGCAAATCGCACGTGAAGCCGCAGCTCGCGGCGCCGGAGTCGCTGGTGGTCGATGATGGCCGTCCGGGCGGCTCTGCCCCGACGGTCAGCCCGGCGCGTCACGCCGGTGTCGCGCCCGAAGCGGCGGAAGTGGCTCATCCTCAAGCCGTGATCAAGACGGCGGCGCGTGAGGGTCTGGGTCATGCGGTTGCCCAGATGCCGGTCGCGATCAAAGTTTCGGCATCAACGGCTGCCGAGCGCACGAAATCCGATCCATCGACGGTCGCGGAAGGCCCGGCCACGCCGCCGGCTGCGGTCGTGAACCGAGGCGCGGGCCGTTACCGCGTGCAACTCGCGGCCTTGCGCACGAACGCGGAAGCGGAACAGGCGCGCCAAACCCTGCGCAACGTCCAAAGCGACATCCTCGATCGGCTGGAACTCACGATCGAACGCGCCGATCTCGGTCCTGAGCGTGGCGTGTTCTACCGTATCCAGACAAGCCCCATCGTCGTCGAGGAGGACGCGAAGAACCTCTGCCGGTCCTTTACCCAGCGCCGGCAGAATTGCTTTGTCGTCCGGACGTAAGGCGGCGGGGATCATGATGAGCGGAATTTGCAAACGGACCGCTGGAAAAGCGTCACGATCAGGCAAGGGAGATCGACCATGTCGGCCACGGCCTTGAAGCGGTTCATCGCGCGGCGAGCGGTGCCTGCGGCTACGCTAAGGTACGGTAAGGCCCGACCGGCGCACGGTGTCGCACGACCGGGGAAGGCAGCTCGATCGTCCATCCTGGCGATCACGGCCGTGCTCGGCCTGCTCGCTGTCTTGCCCGGTTGCGTGACGACCGAGCAGCAGCCCGTGCCCCCACCCGCTCCGCAGGTATCGCTGCCGCCGGATATGATCGACAAGGCGGAAGGGGCGCTGGCCGGCGCGCGCTATGCCGAGGCACAGCAGCTCTTCGCGCGGATCCTGTCAGTCGAACCGGACAACGCGCGGGCCAAGCTTGGCCTGGCAGAGGTCATGCTTGCCCTCGGATATTCGACCCAAGCACTTCAGCTTTTTGACCAGGCGGCGGAGGCGCCGGACCTCCAATCGCGCGCCCTTCAGGGTCGGGGCTTGGCGCTGCTGCTTGCCGACAAGCCGGACGCGGGCTTTGATGCGCTGACGCAAGCGGTGGCCAGCGATCCCACATTGTGGCGCGCGTGGAACGCGCTCGGCCAATATCACGACAGCCGGCAGAACTGGGCCGACGCGACCCAATGCTACGAGAAGGCGCTTCGGCAAAATCCCAAATCGTCGATGGTCCTGACGAATATCGGCGCCTCGCTCCTCCTGCAGGGGCGGCATCGCGAAGCGGAGGAAACGCTGACCAAGGCGCTCACGATCGAGCCGGCCAATGGCGTCGCGCGGACGAACCTTCGTCTCGCCCTGGCCTGGCAGGGCCGCTACGTCGATGCCTTGGTCGGAGCCAAGGGCGCCGAGCTAATTTCGGTGCTGAACGACGTGGGCTATGTCGCCATCCTTCGTCACGACTACGCGAACGCCGAGGCATACCTCACGCGCGCGCTGAAGGAGAGCCCGACATTCTTCGAGCCGGCATGGCAAAACCTTCAGTACCTCCGCGCCACGCAAGGCAAGAAAGTCGAGATAAAAGAGATAAAAGGTTGAGCGCTTGAGCGGGGAGAACGTTCGGTAATGATTTCGGCGGTTCTCGTTGCCTATGCGGTCCTTCTCGTCGTCGCGGCGGCATTCGATGTCTGGCGCTTCGAGATTCCGAATTCGGTCTCGATTGCACTGATCGTGCTGTTCCTGGGCGCGGGATTGCTGGGCCCTGGCGCGACCGATTGGCTGAGCCATGGCGGTGCCGCGATTCTCGTATTCGTGATCGGTCTCGTCATGTTCCGCTTCGGCATCGCGGGCGGCGGCGACGTCAAGCTCATGGCGGCCATCGCCCTGTGGATGGGCCTGCCGTTGCTGCCGCTCTACCTCGTCGGCGTCGCCCTTCTCGGCGGGGTGCTGTGCCTCGTTCTCTTGACCCTCCGCGCCCTCGTCCGATTGCCGGCGCTGGCGCGGTGTCTGCCGTCGCGTGTGGCGAGCCTGCCGATCATCGCCAACCGCAAATATGTTCCCTACGCCGTCGCGATCGCCGGCGCGGGTTTGCTCCTGGTCCGGTATCTGCCGATTTCCTCCGCCGTCTGAATAGTCCCGTGATCGCCGCGGCGTTGACCTAGATCAACGTCGCGGACGCGTGCGATCGTCGAGCATCATCCTTTGCCTGCCCGGCCGGCCTTCGGCGGCGGCGGAAGCGAAGGGGAGCGAGATGGGCCAGGACACGCGGGCAGCGGGCGAAACCGTCAAGGCGGCACTCGGTCCGCTCGATTACGGCTACGTGCTTGAGGTGGTCGAGCGCCTCGTCTCGATTCCAAGCGTCTCCGGCAACGAGGATGCCGTCTCGACCTATGTCGCGGGCGAGTTAGGCCGCCTCGGTCTCTCTGTCGCCGTGCAGGAGGTTCTGCCGGGCCGGCGCAACGTGCTGGGAACCCTCGAGACGGGTCGCGACGGCCCGACGCTCATGCTCAACGGGCATTTCGATACGCTGCCCATCCCGCCGGGATGGAGCGCCGACCCGTTTACGCCGCGCCGCGCGGGCGGAAGACTGATCGGCGCCGAGATCAACAACATGAAGGCGGCGGTGGGTGCGATGATCGGGTGCATGGCGGCCCTTCGCGATCACCGCGCGCGCCTCAAGGGCCGCATCCTCTTCGCCGGCGTGATCGGGGAGTGCGACGCCCTCGGCCTCGGGGCGACACATATGCTGCGCCAGGGCGTCTCGGCCGACTGCGCGATCAACGGCGAGCCGACCGACCTCAAGGTCATGACCAGCCATTCCGGCGTGACGCAGCTCCGTCTCGTCGTCGAAGGGCGGAGCGCGCATGTGAGCGCGCGCCAATCCGGCATCAACGCCATCGAGAAGATGATGCACCTGCTCGCGGCGCTCGACGAGAAGGCGCTCAACTTCAGGGCGCATCCGAATTTCCCAAGTTTGCCGACGCTCAATGTCGGCACGGTGCGGGGCGGCGAGTTGCCGTCCATGTTGGCGGCGCAATGCGAAGCGGAGGTCGACGTGCGCACCGTGCCCGGCATGACGCCCGAATCGGTCAAGGCCGACATCGAGGCCGTCATCGCGCGGCTGTCCGCCGCCGATCCGCAGCTCGCGGCGCGGGTGGAGTTGTTCACCCCGCCCAAATTCGTCCAGGAACGCCCCTTCCACGTCTCCGCGGACGAGCCGATCGTGCGCACGGTCGCGGCGGCGCATGCCAGGCTGACCGGGCATCCCCCCCAAGTCGGCACGCTGTTTCCCCAGGTGTTTTATGGAACCGATTCCTCGCACCTGCTTCATGCCGGCATCCCGACGGCGATCTATGGCCCCGGCAAGGTCGAAGACATCCACGTCCCCGATGAGGGCATCGCGATCGAGGACATCAAGACGGCCGCGGCGGTCTATCTCCTGAGCGCGCTCGCCGTGTGCGCGTGGCGGCGGCCTGAGGAGACGGGTGGTCAACCAGCCCCGCCCGGCTTACGGTCGGCGCATGAGGCATCCATGACGCAGCCCGGCCACGCCATCGGCGTCGACATCGGCGGCACGTTCACCGACGTCGTCTGCCGCGGGCCGGATGACCGGCTGCGCGTCGTCAAGATTCCGACGACGCGCGCGAATCCGAGCCGCGGCGTGCTCGACGCCGTCGTGCTGGCCGAAGCGCAATGGTCCGTCGGCGCCCGCGACATCGCGCGGTTCGTCCATGGCACGACCGTCGCGACGAACGCCATACTCGAGCACAAGCACGCGCGCATCGGCCTCATCACGACCGCGGGCTTCAAGGATGTCCTCGAGATCGGCCGCCAGAAACGCCAGGCGGTCTACGATCTCGTCTTGACGCCCGAGACGCCCGTGTTTCTGGCACCGGGCGAGCGGCGGAAGGAAGTGACCGAACGCATCGCGGCCACGGGAGAGGTCGTTCGCCCCTTGGATGAGGCGGGTGTCCTGGCCGCGGCGGCGGCGCTGGCGGCGGATCGGGTCGAGGCGATCGCGATCGCGTTTCTCTTCTCGTTCGTCAATCCCGTTCACGAGCGACGCGCCCGCGTGCTCATCGAGGCCCGATATCCGCACCTGATGATTTCGCTGTCGAGCGAGGTCGATCCCGCCGCGCGCGAGTACGAGCGGACAGGCGTCACGGCGTTCGATGCCGCGGTGAAGCCCGTGCTCGACCGCTATCTCGCCAGTATGGAGACCGATTTGAAGGGCGCCGGCATTGCAGCACCGCTCCAGGTGATGACGTCGCGGGGCGGTGTCGCCTCGGCCGCGACGGCGCGAGAGAAGCCGGTGCGCCTGCTCCTGTCGGGGCCGGCCGCGGGCGTGATCGGCGGCCAGATCGTCGGCACCATGGTGGGCGCCGATGACGTCATCACCATCGATATCGGCGGGACGAGTTGCGACATCGCCCTCGTCGCGAAGGGGCAGCCGCTCATTCGCGCCGAAGGCATGATCGGCGGCCATTCGATCCGCGTGCCGATGGTGGACGTGAACGCGATCGGTGCGGGCGGCGGCAGCATCGCCTGGCTCGATTCCGCGGGCGGCTTGCGCGTCGGCCCGCATTCCGCGGGCTCGGAGCCTGGCCCCGCCTGTTACGGTCGCGGCGGAACGGAGCCGACGGTGACGGACGCCTCGGTCGTGCTTGGCTACATCCAGCCCGACCGCTTCGCGGGCGGGCGTTTGCGCCTTACGCCCGATCTCGCCGCACGCGCGATCGACATTGTCGTCGGCCGTCCACTCGGCATGACGACCGAGGCCGCGGCGCTCGGCATTCACCGGATTCTCAACGCGCAGATGGCGGAGGGCATCCGCCTCGTCTCGATCCGGCGCGGCTACGACCCCCGCGGCTTCGCGCTTGTCGCGGGCGGGGGCGGCGGGCCGCTCCATGCATGCGCGCTCGCGCGCGAGCTCGCGATCGAGCGCATCGTCGTGCCGCCGTTCCCGGGGGCGCTTTCGGCCTGCGGGCTTCTTGCGGCGCCGGTGGAGCAGGAATTGTCGATCGCCTTCTCGCGCGAGATCTCGACGCTTGCCGGGGGCGATCTGCGTGCCGCTCTCGGTGAACTCGATTCACGCTGTGGTGCCGTGATGCGCGGCGAAGTCACGCGAGGCCAGGCCGTCCGCATCCATCACTTCGCCGATATCTGCTATGTCGGCCAGGGCTATCACCTGGAGGTGCCGTTGCAGCTCGGCGGCGCCGGATCCGTGATCGACCGGCTCTATCGCGATTTCCTCGCCGCGCATGATCGCATCTATGGTCACAGCACGCGCAACCCGGCGCGGATCGTGAACCTCCGGACGGTGCATCGCGCCGGCGGGGCGGTGGGTCTCGGTCTCGCGCCGGACGCGGCTCGCGCGCCGACGGGGGCCGAGCGGCGCTCGATTCTTCTGCCGGAGCCTTGGGGGAGGGTCGATGCCGCGATCCACCAGCGCGATCATCTTATCGTCGGCACGACCGTCGACGGCCCGGCCATCGTCGAGCAGGCCGACACGACCACGCTCGTCGAACCGGGCTGGCGCGCACGCGCCGTCGACGGCGGCATTCTTCTTCTCGATCGGAGTGCTGAGGCATGACAGGGAGATCGGAGACCGGCGGGATCGACCCGATCACCCTCGAAGTCGTCCGCCACAAGGTCGAGGGGATCGCCAACGAGATGGAGGACAGTCTCCTCCGCAGCTCCTACTCGCCGATCGTGAAGGAAGGGCTCGACGCGTCGGCGGCCCTGTTCCTGCCGGACGGCACGACATTGGCGCAGGCCTGCGCCATCCCGATCCATCTCGGCACGCTCGTCCCCGCGGTCGGGGAAATTCTCAGCACCTACCCCGTCGCCACGATGAAGGACGGCGACGTCTATCTCCTGAACGATCCCTATGCCGGCGGGACGCATCTGCCGGATATCGCGGTCGTCATGCCAGTGTTTCACCGCGGGCAGGTCATCGCGCTCTCCGCCGCGATGACGCATCACCAGGATGTGGGCGGGCTTACGCCGGGATCGGTGCCGACGAATGCGCGCGAGATCTTTCAGGAGGGCATCCGCATCCCCGCGCTCAAGCTGAGGGATGCCGGCGTGTTCAACGATACGCTGCTGCGTCTTCTTCAGCTGAACGTGCGCATTCCCGAAATCTTCATGGGCGACCTCAACGCCGAAGTCGCGGCCTGCACGGTCGGCGCCCGGCGTCTCGGCGATCTGGCGGAGGTCCATGGCGGCAATCGCCTCGCGGCGATCTTCGCGACGCTCATCGACCGATCGGAAGTGATGACGCGTGCAGCGCTTCGCGCGCTGCCCGAGGGCACCTACCGCCATGTCGAGCACATGGACAATGACGGCGTCGATCTCGACAAGCGCATTCGCATCGAGGTCGCCGCGACGATCAGGGATGGCGCGATCGTCTTCGACTTCACGGGGACGGACCCGCAGGTCAAAGGCCCGCTCAATACCGTGCCGTCGGGGTCGCTCGCGGCGGCGTTCTACGCCGTGCGCGCGATCACCGATCCCCTGATCCCGACGAATGGCGGCTGTTTCCGGCCGGTGCGGGTCGTCTTGCCGGAGGGCTCGATCGTCAATCCGCGCCCGCCGGCGCCGGTCAACGCGCGCACGGCGACCATCAAGGCAATCACCAGCACGCTCATGGGCGCGCTCGCCCAGGCGATCCCGGAGCGCGCGCCGGCGGCGAATGCGGGCGAGCTGCTGGTGATGGCCTTCGGCGGGAGGACGCCGAGCGGGGCCTCCTATGTCGTGGGCGATCTCGTGGCCGGAGGCTCGGGCGCGGGGCCGGTGAGCGACGGGGTCGACGTCGTCGAGACGGATGCGACGAATTGCATGAATCTCCCCGCCGAATCGCTCGAGATGGAGGCGCCCATCCGCCTCAACCGGGTGGCGCTCCGGCCAGATTCGGGCGGCGCCGGGTGCCGGCGCGGCGGGCTCGGCGTCGTCCGCGAATACGAGATCCTCGACGGCGACGTGACCTTCTCCCATCGCGGCGAGCGGCATTTCACTCGGGCACCCGGCTTCGCGGGCGGCAAGCCAGGGGCCAGCGCGGTCTCCACCATCCACCGTGCCGATGGGCGCACGGAGACCATCCCCTCCAAGATCGAGACGGTTCTCAGGGCAGGCGACCGTCTCGTCGTCGAGACGGCGGGCGGCGGCGGCTACGGCGATCCGCGCGCGCGCGATAGGGAGGCCGTGCGCCGGGACATCGCGGCCGGCAAGGTGACCCCTGGTGCCGCGCGGCGCGATTACGGCGCCAGCTGAGGGGGCGCTCACCAACCCGCTCGCAACGCGACTGCCCTCAGGTATAAGAGAGGCATGGAGCGATCGAGGGGGCGAAGGTGAAATCACATGCGCGCGTGGTCGTGATCGGCGGCGGGGCCGTCGGTTGCTCGATCCTCTACCACCTGACGGCGGCGGGATGGACCGATGCGGTCCTCATCGAGCGCGACGAGCTGACGGCGGGCTCGACCTGGCATGCGGCGGGGCTGTTGCCCCTCTTCAACATGTCCTACTCGACCGGCCAGATGCATCTCTACTCCATCGATCTCTACAAGCACCTCGCCAAGGCGTGGGACCGCGATGTCGGCTGGCGGCAGGTGGGCAATCTCCGCATGGCGCGCAGCCAGGACCGGATGGACGAGTTCTACACCTATGGCACCACCGCCGATGCGATCGGCGTGCCGCATGAATGGTGGAGCCCGAAGGACATCAAGGATTGCTTCCCCCTCGTGAACGTCGAGGGACTCGTGGGCGCGCTCTATCATCCGACCGACGGCTACATCAATCCCGCCGACATCACGATTCTTCTGGCCGATGCCGCGCGAAAGAACGGCGCCGTCATCTATCGCCAGACGGATGCCCATGCCATCGAGCGCCTGTCGTCCGGCGAGTGGCGCATCAAGACGAACCAGGGTGAGATCACCTGCGATGTGGTGGTGACCGCGACGGGCAATCATGCCCGGCGCACGGCGGCGATGGTCGGCCTGTCCATCCCCGCGATTCCGGTCGAGCACCAATACATCGTGACCGACGAGATCCCGGAGATCGTCGAGTGGCGGAAATCCGGCAGGCCCGAGCATCCCATCCTCCGCGACGCGGACGCGCGCTGGTACATGCGCGAGGAGCGCGGCGGGCTCATCCTCGGCCCCTATGAGGACGGTGCGCCGTCCTGGGCCGTCCACGGCGTGCCCGAGAATTTCGGGCGTGAATTGCTGCCGCCCGATCTCGACCGCCTCGAATGGCATATCCGGGAAGCCTTCGTTCGCATGCCGTGCTTCGAGAAGGGCGGGGTCAAGACCGTCTACAACGGCCCGATCTGCTATACGCCCGACGGCAATCCGATCCTGGGACCCGCACCCGGCCTGAAGAATTTCTACTTCGCCGAAGGATTCTCCTTCGGCATCACGGCCGCGGGCGGCGCGGGCAAGTACCTCACAGAGATCATCACCGAGGGGGAGGCCGAGATCGACATGCTGGCCGTCGACCCCCGCCGCTTCGGCGCGCATGCGAGCCGGCCCTACGCGGTCAAGAAGAACGAAGAGACCTATGCCCACATCTTCGTCCTTCACTATCCCGACGAGGAACGCCCGGCCGCGCGTCCGCTTCGCACCACGCCAGCCTATGATCGCCTCAAGGCGCGGGGTGCGGTGTTCGGCCAGCGTTTCGGCTGGGAGCGGCCGAATTTCTTCGGGCCGCCGGACGATCCGTCGTTTCGGGAGAAATGGTCGTTCCGCCGCGGCAATTGGTGGCCCTATGTGAAGGAAGAGGCGGAAGCGATCAGGCAGAATGTCGGCCTCATCGAGGCCTCGACCTTCGCGAAATACGCGGCCTCAGGCCCCGGCGTGAACGATTGGCTCGACCGTCTCATCGCGAACAAGCTGCCGCAGAAGGATGGACGCATCCAGTTGACGCATGCCTGCACGGCGCGGGGCGGGGTGCGCTCCGAATTCACCATCATGCGCGATGCGCCGGATTCGCTTTACCTCGTCGGCGGCGGGGCGATGGAGACCTATGACTGGGATTATCTCACGCGCACCGTGCCCAGGGACGGTTCGGTCACGCTCGCCAAGATCACGACGCAACTGGGCGTGCTCGTCGTCGCGGGGCCGAAGTCGCGCGAGGTCTTGGCACCGCTCGTCGATGGGCTCGATCTCTCGAGCAAGAATTTTCCCTGGCTCACCGGGCGGCATGGCACGCTCGGCATGGCGCCGGTGAGACTCATGCGCGTCAACTATGTCGGCGAGCTCGGCTGGGAGATCCACCATCCCATCGAGTACCAGAATTATCTCTTCGATCTCTTGGAAGACGCGGGGCGTGCCTTCGACATGAAGCATGTCGGCATGCGTGCCATGAACTGGCTGCGCCTGGAGAAGACCTATCGCGGCGTCGGCACCGAGATCTCGAAGGAGGTGACGGCGTTCGAGACCGGCCTCGACCGCTTCATCCGTCTCGACAAGAACACGGATTTCATCGGGCGCGCCGCTCTCGAGAAACAAAAGAGCACGGGCAGCCTTAACTGGAAGCTGGCGACGCTCCTGATCGACGGGCCGAAGGACGCCGATCCCTGGGGGGTCGAGTCGCTCTGGTCGGACGAGAAGGTCGTGGGTCGCGCGACGGGCGGGGGCTACTCCGTCCATTTCAAGACGCAGATCGCGCTCGCCTACCTTCGGCCGGAATACGCGGA
>JBGPGW010000017.1:0-22589 GCA_041484095.1 Alphaproteobacteria bacterium
CCGGTGCTCGATTCCATCGACGTCGCCGTCACGGTGAGCGAGAGGGTGCCGTTGAAATTCGCGGGCGGGGTGAGCGTCAGGCCCGGCAAATCCGCGGCCGAGAGCGTCCACGTGCCGTCGCCATTGTCCGTCCCCGCCGACAGCACGGCCCCCTGGGGGATTCCGGTAATGGTGACGCCCGACAGGGTCTCCGAGCCGTCCGTGTCGACGAGCGCCGCGTTGATCTGGAGCGACACCGGCGTATCCTCGGCCGTGCTCGCGTTCTGGGCCGTGAGCAGGGGAGCGTCGGCGATGTCGTCGACGCGAACATGGAGCGTCCCCGCCGTCTCGGCGATCGACCCGTTTTCCGACTCGACCGATCGGGCGGTTATGGTCAGCGTGATGTCCGCGCCGCTGTTTGCGGCCGGCGTGAGAGTCAAGCCAGGCAGCTGATCGGCGGAGAGCGTCCAGCTTCCGTCCGCATTATGCGTGCCGGCCGACAACGTCGCCCCGGCCGGAACGCCGGTGATCGTGACGCTGCCGAGCGTCTCCGAGCCATCGACGTCCGAGAGCGCCGTCGCGATATTGAGCGGAATCACGCTGTCTTCGTTGCCGACGGCGTCGGCAACCGTGAGACTCGGCGCATCGGCGACCGCCTGGACCGTGACGTTGAGCGGCGCCGTCGTCGTGGCAATCGAACCGTTCGACGGCTCGATTGAGGTCGCCGTGATGGTCAGCGCGAAATCATCGGCACTGTCATGCGCGGGCGTCATCGTCAGGCCGCCGAGCTGAGCGGGCGACAGCGTCCAACTGCCGTCGCCGTTGTCGGTCCCCGCCGACAAAACGGCACCCTGGGGCACGCCGGCGATGGTGACCGAGGCGAGCGTCTCCGTCGGATTGGGCCCGCCGAGTGCCGCCGCGATATCGAGGGCAATCGGCGAATCCTCAAGCCCGCTCGCGTCGTTGATGGTCACGACGGGCGCGTCGGCAACCGCCTCGATGCCGATAGTGAGCACGACCGTGCTGGTCGCGGCCGAACCATTGGCGGCCTCGGACGACGTCACGGAAACGTCGAGCGTGATGGAGTCGACCTGACCAGGCGCCGGCATGAAGGTGAGATTCGGCAACTGACTGATCTCGACCGTCCAGGTGCCGTCACCATTGTCGGTGCCAGCCGACAAGGACGCGCCAGCCGGAACGCCCGCGATCGTCACCGCCGACAGCGTCTCCGACCCGTCGAGGTCAGTGAGCGCGGCGCTGATGTCGATCGGAATCGCCGTGCCTTCAAGGCCGCCTGCCGCCGTGGCGGTGAGCATGGGCTGATCGGCCACGGCGTCGACGACGACGTCGATCGAAGTGCTGACGGCGGCGGTATCGCCGCTTCCGCTCTCCGTGGCCGTGGCGGTGACGGTCAAGGTGAACGTGCCATCCGCATTCGGCGCCGGCGTGATGGAAAGGCCGGACAGCTGCGCCGGTGAGAGCGTCCAGCTTCCATCCCCATTGTCCGTCCCGGCGGAGAGAACGGCGCCCGCGGGCACGCCCGCGATCGTGAGCGAGAGAATTTCGGATCCATCCGTATCGGCGAGCGCCGCGCTGACGTTGAGCGGGATCGCCGTATCCTCGAGGCCGCTCGCATCGGACGCCGCGAGGATCGGGGTGTCGGCCACGTCGGCGACGGTCACCGCCACGACACCCGTCGACGTCGCCGTGGCGCCCGTCAGGCTGTCGGTCGCTGTCGCGGTGACCGTCAGCGCGAAGTCCGCATCGGAATTGGCGGGCGGGATGATCGTAAGGCCGTCGAGCTCGGCGGGCGTGAGCGTCCACGTGCCGTCGCCGTTGTCGGTTCCGGCGGACAGCACGGCGCCATCCGGGACGCCGGCGATCGTGACCGACTGCAGCTCACCGCCGTAAGGCGCGGTGTTCGTGACGTCGATCGACAGCGGGATGGGCGCGTCTTCGGCGCCGCTGGCATCCGCGACGACCAGGCTCGGCGCCTCCGGCGTTGAATCGATGGTCACGTTCAGGGCTGCCTGCGACGTCGCCAGCGATCCGTTCGAGGCTTCGGTGGATGTCGCCGAAACCGTGAGCGCGAAACTCTCGAGCAGGCCCGCCGGAGGCGTCAGCGTGAGGCCGTCGAGGGCCGTCGGGTCGACCGTCCAGGTTCCGTCGCCATTGTCCGTGCCGGCAGACAGCACGGCGCCAGCGGGCACGCCGGCGATCGTGATGAGTGAAAGCGACTCGGAGCCATCCGTGTCGACGAGCGCGGCCGTGATGTGGAGCGGAATCGGCTCGCCCGGGCGCACGGTCGCATCGAGCGTGCCGAGCGCAGGCGCGTCGGCGACCGCATTGATGGTGAGGTCGACCGTCGCGGAGGCGAACCCACCCTTACCGTCCCCGACAAGGTAGGTGAAGCTGTCCGTACCCTCGTAATTGGCGTCCGCGACATATTCGAGAAAACCACCCGACGTGACGGAGAGCGTCCCATGCTGGGCGCCGGACGCACTGATAACAGAGAGGATATCGCTCGCGTCGACGTCTGCGTCATTGGCGAGGACCGGCAGCGTCAGCGCGGCACCCTCGTCAATGACGAAGCTGTCGGCCGTAGCCGTCGGGTTGTCGTTGCTTCCGGTGACGACGACCGTGAAGGAGGCCGGCGTCGCGCTGCCACCCACCTGATAGTCGAAGGTTTCGAACACGACCTGCCCCGCCGAGAGGCTCTGCACGGCCGACGAGGCGTTGTCGAGCGCGTAACTGTAGGTCCCGTCGGCCGCGAGCGTCAGCGTGCCGTAGGTGCCCGTGAAACTCCCGGGTGCCACGACGAACGAGCCGTCGACATCGATATCGTTGGCCAGAACATTGCCCGTGAGGAGCTGCGTTTCGTCTTCTGCGGTAGTGGCGAAATCGCTCACGACCGTCGACGGATCGTCGCGGCCTTCGACGGAAATATTCAGCGTCGACGCCGTCGACGCCGTTCCGTCGGTCGCGTGATATTCGAATGTATCGGTGACGACCTGACCCTGGCTCAACCCCTGGACGAGCATCGAGTCGTTGTTCACGGCATAGCTGTACGACCCGTCGGCATTGAGCGTCAGCGTGCCGTAGGTCCCGACATAGGTCCCGGGATTGCCGACCGACAAGACCGACCCGGCATCGACATCGGAATCGTTGGCCAGAACGTTGCCGGTGATCGGCTGCAGCGCGTCCTCGACGATGGTGTTCGCATCACCGACCGTGACCGGCGCATCATTGGCGCCGATAACATCAACGGTCAGCGTCGAGGTTGCCGTCGCCTGCCCGTCCGTCGCCGTGTAGGCGAAGCTGTCGGTCGCCACGCTGCCCGCGCTCAGGGCCTGCGCGCCGGCATTGAGCGCATAGCTGTATGTGCCGTCGGCGTTGAGCGTCAGCGTGCCGTAATTACCCGCGAACACCTCCGGCGTCGCGACCTGCAAGACCGTTCCCGCATCGACGTCGGAATCGTTCGACAAGACGCTGCCGACCGTGGGGCCGGTCGCATCTTCGCTGATCGTCGCGGTGTCGGATACGGCCACCGGGCCGTCGTTCGTACCGGTGAGCGTAACCGTCACCGTGGCGGAGGACGTGGCACCGGCCGCGTCGCGCATCACGTAACTGAAGGTGTCGGTCGCGGTCTGGCCTGCGCCCAGGGACTGGAACAGGGCGCCCGGATCGTAGACGACCTGGCCATTGACGATCGAAACACCGGCGCCCGACTGCGTGGCGCCCACCGACACCAATGAGAGCACGTCGCCGACATTGGGGTCCGTGTCATTGGCGAGCACGTCGATCGTGACAGGCGCGCCGTCTTCGACGGCGTTTGCCGCATCGGCCACCGCTACGGGCGCTACGTTCACGGACGTTACGCCACCCGGCGTCACGTCGCCGGGCGGCGTCGTGGTCCCACCGGCCGAGGGACCGGGCACGGGATCAGGCGTGGGATTGGGAACGACGGAGACGTCGAGCGCCTCCCAGTTCCGCGCATCGAGATCGAACGCCTTGAACTCGAATGTCTTGCCGTTCGTGCCGAGCGCATCGTCGTGCGTATCGTCGTGCGTATCGCCGTGCGTGTTTGCCTGAGCCGAGAGAAACTGACGGAACGCCGCGAGGTCGGCCTGAACCGCCGACGAAGCGAATTCCTGTTCGGTCAGGACGAGACGGAGCGTGTCGAAGCCGGCGCCGCCGTCGTAGGTGTCATGGGCACCGACATTCTCGGCCGCGACATAGATTCCGAGATCGTTGCCGGCTCCGCCCTCGATCCGGTCGCTGCCAGCCCCGCCGTCGAGCGTATCGTTGCCGGTCCCGCCATCGAGACGGTCGTTGCCGGCCCCGCCAAGCAACGTGTCGTTACCGGCGCCGCCGTTCAGCCGGTCATTGCCGCTGCCTCCGCTGAGGCGGTCATTGCCGGCGCCGCCCGAGATGACGTCGTTGCCCTCATCGCCGGAGACCGTATCGTTACCAGCGCCGCCATTCAGCCGGTCGCTGCCGGCGCCGCCGGAAATGGTGTCATTGCCGGATCCGCCGCGCACGAAGTCGCGGCCGGCACCCGCACTGATGACATCATTGCCGGAACCGCCGGTAATGATGTCATTGCCGCCTTCGCCCAGAATCGTGTCGTCACCGGCGCGCCCATGGATGACGTCCTTCTTGGGCGTCCCCGAGAGCTTGTCGTTTCCCGACGTGCCATTGATCGCTGTTGCCATGACCCCGATCCATTGCGACGGCGACGAATCGGTGCACGCGCGATGAGCGCACCGAGCGTCACTTATCCGATGGGCAAGACGTCGAGTGACGTCGAGCCGGATATGCTGGCCGGGCTTTAGGCCCGGCTAGTCGCGTTGGATCAGTGTGATTGTCATGGCGGCCTCGACGTTACCTTTCGAAGCGGGGAACATATTCGGCGTGCGCCCGGCGACCGCCGGACGCTCCACGACGAATTATCCCGGTGTTATAGAGGTAAAGGATTAACGAAAGATTACCCGCACGCAGGTTTGCTGGCAGCCGCACGGCCCGACCCGGGCTGTAGACACCTCTTTATATGCGCAAGCACGAGCGAGCGATTCCAATTACCTGCAGCTCGGGCAAGCCGCGCAACGCGTCATTAACGTTAATACCGCGCTAACTGTTCGATGCCGGTCAATCCGCGGGCGATGCCAATATCTCTCTTTCATCTGCGAAAACGAGCGGTCGATCTGGCTCGCCAGCCGCACCTGTCCGCGCAGCACCCTCGTTAACCCTCATGCCGCGCTGCCTATTCGATGACGGTCAGTCCGTAGGGGATGCTCGACATGAGTTTGGCGCGATCGCTCTTGAACATGAGGCACTCGATCTGGAAGAAGTGCCCCTCCTCGCGCGGCAGATAGAATTGGTTCTCGTAATTGATGACCGTACCCGGCTCGAATAGGCGGTCATGGTTCTGCCTGTCCAGCGGATCGAAAACGAAATTGCCGACCCAGTCCGGCGGAAGCGCGATCCCCATCTCGTAGCCGCCGATCCAGCCCCGCTCCTCCCAGATGCCCTGCGCCGTGTAATAATCGATGAGGGCTTTCGCGAGATCGCCGACCCGAAGATTCGGCTTGATGATATCGCGAATGAGATCCATCGAGCCGATCGCGCGCCGCACGATGTCCTGCACGTCCTTGGCCGGCTCGCCCAAGGCAAACGTGCGCGCCATGTTGCAGTGGTAGCGCTTATACACGCCGGAGACGTCGACCATCACGAGTTCACCCGGCTTGATGGTCTTGCGCGACGCCATCGCATGCGGGCACCACGTCTTCTTACCCGAGAGCACCGGCATGGTGATGCCGGGATTCTCGCCCCCTGCGGCGGCCATGGCATGGACGATCGCGCCGTACACTTCGAGTTCGCTGACCCCCGGACGAACGGTGTCGCGCGCCGCCTTGAGCCCCGTCTCCGCGATGCGTCCCGCCTCCTCGATACAGGCCAGCTCCGCCGGCGACTTCACCCATCGCACCTCGCGCAACACGTCGCTGCCGTCGACCACGGTGCAGCCCGCCTCTTCGAAACGCGACTGGATGCGCCCGCCGACGACTCGATTGGGCCGGTAGCTCCAGAACTCGAGACCCACGCGCCCCATGGCCCATCCTTCGGCCTTCAACTCGTCGACGATGAAGGCCGTGCCGTCGCGCATGGACGCAAGCGGGAAAATGCGCGTGTCGGTCGAATGCGTGCAATAGCGCGTGATGAGTTTTTCGCGGACGGTATCGAAGAAAATATACTTGTCATGGTCGACATGGATCGCTACGCCGCTCGTGCCGGGCCACTGCTTCGGACTCTGCGCCTGGTACCATTCGCATTGATAGCCCGTGATGTAGTTGAGCCCGTCGGGCGAGCCAACGAAGAGCAGATCGATCTTGTCCCTGGCCATGCGCTCGCGGATGCGCGCGAGGCGTGCCTTGTATTCCCCGGGCGGGAAGGGTTGCTCCGCGTCGGGCTGGAGGTTCGCGAGAATTCGCTCTTTGTTGGTCATGGGGCGCCTCATAAGACTGGGTCGGATGGCATGATGCGCACCGCGAACCTGGAGTCAAATGCGGCAGTTGCGAGACCGGGGTGGATATCGATCGGACGAAAGGGCCGACATGCCGCCATGATGGGGCGGTTGTCGCCGGTGGATAGCTTTGTTAAGAGAGGGTCCGCGGCGGCGCGCCGCGGTCGGACGGAGGCCGGCATGCCGATCGGCCGGCAGCTCAAGACAGTGCCGTATGTCCGCGGGCATGACTCGAATGACGGATCGTTTCGACCGGAGTCTCCGCCACATTTGCGGTTCACTCGCCTAGAGAAAATCGGGAGCGCTTCACGATGAGCCGACCCAAAGGCCCACCGTTGCGTGCAGCGCTCTTCCGCGCGCAAGCGCCGACGGCAACCGCCATGCGAAGCACGCGATGACGTTTCCCTTCGACATTCTCGATATTCTCTCTGTCTTGCTGCACGGGCCTCGACGAAGCCTGCGTTCATGGCTGTGGCCGATCTGCTTCGCCTTCATCGGCTTTATTCTTACGTTCTATCGCGAGACCTGAGCACACCATGATGACCGACGCTTTCGCGCGCCTCGTCGACGCCTGCCGGCGACAGAAGGTCCTGGTTATCGCGCTCTACGCGCTAACCACGGTCTTGCTCGGCACTTATGTCGCCATGCACATGTCGATCAACACGGACACGAACGATCTGATTTCCGCCCATACACCGTGGCGCCAGCGCGAGCTGGCGTTCGTCTCGGTCTTTCCGGACACGGTCGGGCGGACGGTCGTGGTGATCGACGCCGCAACGCCGGATGCGGCCGACGACGCGGTCCGCGCGCTCTATGAGCGCCTTTCGGCCGAACCCGCGCTGTTCAAGTCGATCCAGCGGCCCGGGGGCGGGCCGTTCTTCGAACGGAACGGCATGCTGTTCCTGTCGGTCGCGGAGCTGTCCGATATCGCGAAGCAGTTGATCGATGCGCAGCCGCTCCTCGGCACGTTGACCAATGACCCAAGTCTGCGAGGGCTCTTCGGATCTCTCAACCTCGCGCTCGAAGGGGTCGCGCGAAAGGAGATCGAATTGGCATCGCTCGACCGCGCGCTCGGCGCGGTCGCCGACTTGGTCGACGGCGTACTCGCGGGCCAGAAGCGGCCGATGTCGTGGCAGAACCTTCTGACCGGCCATACGCCGCGCCCGGAGGAGCTGCGCCGATTCCTCATCGTGAAGCCCGTGCTCGACTACGCGGCCCTCAAACCCGGCGCGCAGTCGAGCGCCGCGATCCGCGCCGCCGCCCGCGATCTCGGCCTCACGCCCGAGAACGGCGTTCGCGTCCGTCTGACGGGGTCCGTGCCCCTGTCCGATGACGAGTTCGCGAGCGTGAGCGAGGGAATGGGCCGCGCCTTGATCGCCTGCGTGCTGCTCGTCAGCCTGATCCTTTTCGCGGCATTGCGCTCGGCGCGCTTGATCGCGGTGGTCCTGGTCACGACGGCCGTCGGTCTCGTCTGGACGGCTGCCTTTGCGACTGCGGCGGTCGGTGCGCTCAACCTCATTTCGGTCGGGTTCGCGGTCCTGTTCGTCGGCATCGCCGTCGATTTCGCCATCCAGTTCTGCACCCGTTATCGGGACGAACGGTACAGACATGACGACCTTGGCGTTGCGCTCAGGCGCACAGCCGCGACGATGGGCGGCCCGCTCGGTCTTGCCGCAACCGCCGCGGCCCTCGGCTTCTTCTCTTTCTTGCCGACCGATTACACAGGGCTATCGGAACTGGGCTTGATTTCAGGCGGCGGCATGCTGATCGCCTTCGTCCTCAACCTGACCCTGTTGCCGGCCCTTCTCGGCCTGGTGCGTCCGCGCGGCGAACTGGCGCCGATCGGTTTCGCCTGGGCCGCGGGGCTCGATCGCTTCCTTCTGGAGAAGCGCGCGGCCATCCGCATCGCGGCTCTTCTCGCGGGGCTTGCAAGCCTTGCGCTCCTGCCACAACTTCGGTTCGATTTCGATCCGCTCAAACTCAAGAACCCCAACACCGAATCGGCGTCCACCATGTTCGAGTTGATCGCCGATCCCGACAACCAGCCGCTGAGCATCGATATTCTCTCCCCTTCGCTCGCGGACGCCGAGGCGCTCGCGAAGCCGCTGGATGCGTTGCCCGAGGTCAAGCGGGTGCTGACGCTCGCGAGCTTCGTGCCGAAAGACCAGGACGAGAAGCTGCGCATCATCGAGGACGTCGCCATGCTGCTCGGACCCACCTTGGCCCTGCCGCCGGTCGAGACGAAGCCAACCGAGCGCGAAAATCTCGATGCGATCGCGGAATGCGCAAAGCGCCTCAAGGCGCTCAATGCATCCGAGCCCTCGCCCGCGGCACAGCGCCTCGAAGCCGCGCTCGATCGCATTCTCGCGGCACAGCCGCCGCCGATCGTGGCACTCGGCACCTTGCTTCTCGCCGGTTTCGAGCGCCGCATCGACGCATTGCGCACGGCGCTCGAGGCGGGTCCCGTGACGATCGAGAACCTGCCCGACGATCTCAAGCATGATTGGATCGCGCCGGACGGGCGCGCGCGGGTCGAGGTGTTTCCGAAAGGCAATGTGCGCGACAACACCCAGGTTCGGGCATTCGCGCGCGCGGTTCAGGCCATCGCACCCGATGCGACCGGTGCGCCGATCACCATTCCGGCATCAGGCGACACGGTGGTCGCAGCCTTCAAATGGGCCGGAGCCACCGCACTCGTCACGATAGCCGTGCTTCTCGCGATCCTTCTTCGCCGCATTCGCGACGTTCTGCTGGTGCTTGCGCCGCTCATCCTTGCGGCTCTGCTGACCGCCGCGACGATGGTCGCCACGGGACTCGCGCTCAACTTCGCGAACATCATCGCCCTGCCCCTTCTTCTCGGGGTCGGCGTCGCGTTCGACATCTATTTCGTCGCGCATTGGCGGGCGGGCGTCGCGGGGCCGCTGCAGTCGAGTCTGGCGCGCGCGGTATTGTTCAGCGGCCTTACGACCGGCGTTGCGTTCGGGAGCCTTGCGCTGTCCAGCCATCCCGGGACGGCCGGGATGGGCGCGCTCCTCGCGCTGATGCTGTTCTACACGCTGCTCTGCACGCTGCTGGTCCTGCCGGCGCTGCTCGGGCCGGTTCCAGCTGGTGATCCAGGGACGGCCCGCCCGGACGATCGCGCCTAGCCGGCGCCGAGAGTCTTGATCTTGCGTTCGAGCAGATTGACGAGGCCTTCGATGCCATCGCGCGCCAGGACGGAGGTGAATTCCGAACGCCGCCGGGCGACCTCACTGATGGATCCGTCGAGAAACACGTCGATAATCTGCCAATTGCCGTCGAACCGCCGCATCAGATAGTTGAATTGAATTTCGTCGCCCTTGCCCAGAATCATGCGCGTCTCGACGATCACGTTCTGGCTTGCTGTCGGAATCACGCGGCCAACTCTAAAGCTCTCGCCGCCGTGGCTCTTGAACTGACTCGCGTAATTCGAGACCGTGAAACGATGGAACGTCTCGAGCGCGCGCCTCTTCTGCTCGGGCGTGAAGGTGGTCCATTGCGGGCCGATCGCCAGCCGCCCCATGAAATCGAGGTTGAATGTCTTGTCGATGACCGGCTCAAGCCGCGCATAGCGCCCCTGAAATCCGAGGCTGGAACCCTGCTTCATGACCGAAAGCAGGGCGGCGTAGAAATCGTCGACGACGGCGCCGGGCGCGATCTCGTCGGCTGACACGGCCGGCGCAATAAGGATCGACAAAATCAATCCGGCGGCGGCCATGCGCATCGTCCGAATGATTCCGCTCACATGGGGCGCAAGCCGCCATGACCGGCGCGCGGGGCGGCCTGGCCGTGAAACGAGACGTGGTGACATGCGTGGGATCAGAAGGTCTCTCGCGATTGTCCTGAAGGTTCACCGAGTGAATGCCCAAGGGCTCTCCTCGGGGCGCTGAGGATGGCGGCGATGCTAAAGAGGGACCGTCACCGCGGCAACTGATTTACAGCCTCAACCGGGCCGCAAGAGCTGGACGGATGAGCTAACCCGGCCCGTCATTTCTCCTTACCCGCCGCCGCCAGGCGCCTCGCATCGCCGGGGCGACCACGGGGCATCGGGTTTGCGACCTCCCTTCCGGCACCGGGCCACCCCGCAGGGACGGCCGGCCGCGTCATTGTTTATGTCATCGTTTATGTCTTCCGGGTTTATGTCTTCCGGGTTTATGTCTTCCGGGTTTATGCCTTCCGGGTGCGCTCATCGCGATGCAGGTCGTGCGTGACCACGCCGACCTCGGCCGAGGGCCGTTCGAGGCGGCGGGGATCGGCAAGCGTCCGCCGTGCATCGCCGAAACCCGCGTCCCAATGTTCCGCCATGCTGGCGAAACTGAACTCGTAGTCCTTCGACTGAAACTCGTAGGCTTTGCTTTGGTAGATGAGGTGCACGACGTTGTAGACCTTGTCGCAGCCCAGCGCACGGGCGCGCCGGACCGCCGGGTCCCCGTGGAGTTCGATTGGAACCTTGCCGGCAAGTTCGCCGATGGCGCGTCGCATGCGTTGCAGCTCGAGCGCCGTGTCGGTGACGAGGCGCGTCCGGCTCGAATACTGGATGTCTTTCTGGCGCTGAAGAACGTCGAAGACATTGTCCGGCACGTCTCCGCGTGCGCTCCAAAGATCAACTTGAAAGGCCAGCGTGTCCCGTCGCGGCGTCGATTCCAGGACGTAAGCGAGGGGCGTGTTGGACACGATGCCACCGTCCCAATACACCTCGCCGTCGACCTCGACCCCTGGGAAGCCCGGCGGCAAGGCGCCGGAGGCCATGACGTGCTCGGGACGGATCGGCATGTCCGCGGAATCGAAATAGACGAAATTGCCCGTCCGCACGTTGACCGCGCCGACGCTCACCCTCACCTCGCCGCTGTTGAGCCGATCGAAATCGACAAGACGTTCGAGCGTCGCGCGGAGCGGCGCCGTGTCGTAGAAGCTCGTGGCGCCGTCCGCACCGGGCGGATGCACCCAGGGCGGAGGCAGGCGTGGGATGAAGAAACCGGATTGTCCGCCCATGAGAGCGCTGGTGGCCGACCATAGATTGGCCACGGAGCGAAAATCGCCAGGACCGGGAATGAATTTCGTCAGCTCCGACACGGCCATGACGGAGGGAAACAACGGCGAGCTGCTGACCGTCTCCCAGAACTCCCTGAGGCGCGCGACGCGGCGCTCAGGCGGGTTGCCGGCGAGAATCGCGGCATTGACGGCGCCAATCGAGATGCCGGCAAACCAGTTCGGCCGGATGCCGGCTTCCTGCAGAGCCTGGTAGACGCCCGCCTGATAGGAGCCGAGAGCCCCGCCCCCCTGCAGCACGAGGGCGACCGTCTCATAGCGCGGGATCGGCCCAGCCCTGGGGGTCTCCTCCGCGCGTTGGGCTGCGGCTGTGCGTCGTTCGTTCATCGCAATCCCCACCAGGTCGAGGGCGCCCGCCAGCTGGAGCGCCGATCAGAACAACGTTCATTATAGCGCCGATTGCGCTCTTCCGAGTCCGGGCCAGGCTCCGGCCCGGCCGAATTGTCCGGGCCTCGGCGGCATGTTATACGCGCATGGACTGCGCCCGGCGTGAGAGGCGCAGACAGCCCATATGAGCCCCCGGCGACCGCGAAGACCGCATGCCCATCGATCCCGCATCACGCGCCCAGATCCTCGACAGCGTCGATCGCTTGGTCCGTGACCTCGTTGGGCCGCGCGCGGCGGAGATCGACCGGACCAGCGAATTTCCCCGGGACCTCTACGCGGCGGCGGCCGAGCTCGGCCTGTTCGGCCTGTGGATTCCCGAGGAATACGGCGGAATCGGCCCCGATCTCGTCACACCCCTCCTGATCTCGGAGCGAATCGCGCGGATAAGCCCGACATTCTCGCTGACCTTCTCGAACTGCGGCGACGCGACGGCGCCCATCGTCATCGGCGGAACGGAGCGCATCAAGCGAACCTGGCTGCCGCGCATCGCGACCGGCGAGATCATTCCCTGCTTTTCCCTGTCGGAACCGCAATCCGGATCGGACGCGGCATCGATCAAGACCACGGCGCGGCGCGAGGGCGACGGCTACGTCATCAATGGCCGCAAGATGTGGTGCACGAACGGGGCCGTCGGGGGAGTCTATGTGTGCTTCGCCAAGACCGACCCCGATGCCGGACACCGGGGCGTGTCGGCGTTCGTCGTGCCGCGCGAGACGCCCGGCCTCGCGATCGGGCGCGACGAGGCGCTCATCGGCCTTCACGGCAGTCCCACGACGGAGCTCATCTACGACAACGTTCGCGTGCCGCTCGACGCCCGGCTTGGCGAGGACGGGCAAGGCTTCAAGATCGCCATGGTGACGCTGGATGAGGCGCGGCTCAATTGCTCGGCCATGGCGCTCGGTGCCGCGCGCGGCGCCCTCGATTGCGCCCTTGCCTATGCCAAGGAGCGGGTCCAGTTCGGCAAGCCGATCATCCAGCATCAAGGGCTCGCGTTCCTTCTCGCGCGCTGCACGGCCTCCCTCGCCGCGGCCCATGCGCAGTGGGAAAAGGCGATCGCCATGCTCGAAGCCGGCAAATCGCCGCTCGCCAGCACGCACGCCGCGATCTCCAAGATGATCGCGACGGATGCCGCCATGATGATCACGACCGAGGCCGTCCAGGTGCTGGGCGCGAACGGCCTGTCGAAGGCCTATCCGGTCGAGCGCCTGATGCGCGATTGCAAGGCATTTCAAATCTTCGACGGCACGAATCAGATTCAGCAGATGCTGATCGGCCGATATCTCGAGAAGCACGGCCTGCCGTTCAGCGACGCCGGTCTGCATTAGATTCCGCCTTCGGACGATTCTTTCGAGGACATCAGCATGGCAAGCAGCGGGCAATCCTGGGAGCGGCTCGACGCCGAGGCGGTCGCGGCGGGGCAGTTGAAAAAACTCAAGGCCCTCCTCGAGAAGACCGCGGCGAGCAACGGCTTCTACCGCGAGCGCTGGCGCGCGGCGGGCGTCGACGTCGCGACGATCGATTCGCTCGACGCATTCGCGGCCCGCGTGCCCATGGTCGAAAAGAAAGACTTCATCGAGGACCAGGCGGCCCACCCGCCCTACGGCCGGCGGCTCTCGCACCTGCTCGCGCGCCGCGAACAACTCTTCGTGTTCTCGACGAGCGGCACCTCCGGCCAAGGCCAGGAACTGCACGCGCAGACGATGGACGAAGCGCGCATGGGCTCCGAGGTCTATGCGCACATGTATCGCTGGTCCGGATTGAAGCGGGGCGACCAGGTTTTCCTGACCATGATGGTGACGATGCTGGCGGGCGGGCGGCTCGAATACCACGGCGCCGTCGACTACGGCCTCACCGTGCTGCCGATCGGCAATTACGACGCGCAACGGAAGCTCGAGTTGCTGCGTCAGTTCCCCTCCGCCGGCATCGTGGGCACGACGTCGTATTTCGGGCACCTCTCGGCCGTCGCCAAGGACCTGCCGCCGGCACCCGGCATGAAGGCGCTCTATTGCGGCGGCGAAGGCGCGGCGATCTCGTGGTACGAGCGGCTCGATAGCGAATGGCAAGCGCGCGTCTATGACCGCTATGGCTCGACGCAGTCGCGCAACGATCACATGTTTTCCTGCTCGCACGGCGTGGGCAGCGCCGCACGGCCGGGCATGCTCCACAATGTCGACGAATATGTGCTCGTCGAAGTCGTCGACCCCGCGACCGGACGGCACGTGCCGGACGGCGAGCGGGGCGAGGTCGTGCTCACGAGCCTCTATCACACCGACACGCCGGTCATCCGCTGCCGGATGCGCGATCTCGCGGTCTACCGTCCGGGCCGCTATTGCCCGTGCGGCCTCGCCTATCGCGGCATCGAGATCGGCTCCATCGGCCGCCTCGACAACATGTACCGCATCAAAGGCGTCAACGTCTGGCCGCAGGCGGTCGAACAGGTGATGTTCGAGTTCCCCGAAGTCGACGAATACCAGGTCGATCTCACCTCGGCTGCCGACGGCGCCGACATCGCGACGATCCGCTTCATGCCCAAGACACCGCTTGCCGAATCGGAGCGGGGGGCGGCTGTCGCGCGCATCGCAGACGAGCTACGCCAGCGCATCGGACTCCGGTTCGTGCTGGAGCCGGTCGCGCAAGGCGCGCTCGCCCGCAGCGAATACAAGGCCAAGCGCTGGCGCGACGAACGCGCTTATATCAGCCAAGCGGCGCGTGATGCCCGCAAGACCACCGCCCTCTGAGGAGATTCGAATGACCCGCGCCATCGACATCCTGTGCAACCATTTCACGCCCGAAAGCATCCGCAAGAACTATAGCCACAACGTCGAGGAGGCCGCGCGCTTCGAGCAGGTCGGGCTCACGGGCAATCTAAGGGAAATCGGCCCGGATGCCTTCGTAAAACAAGTGGCGGGGCTCGGCATCGAGAAACTTCTCGTCCCCTCGATCGTGACCTGGTCGTACTGGAACAACCATCCGGTCGAACACACGACGGTCGACGAGGTGATCGAGCTGCGGCGCACCTATCCGAAACTCGTCTATGGCCTTTACGGCGTCGACCCGAGAAAACGCATGGAGGGCGTGCGCGAACTCGAGCGCTGCGTTCGTGACCACGACTTCCGCGGAATACACATCCATCCGCACGGCTTCGGCTGGCCGCCCAGCCACAAATACTATTTCCCCTATTACGCCAAGTGTCAGGAGCTGGGGATCGTCGTCGTCATCTCCATGGGCCATACGCTCGACCTGATGCCGATCGAGAACGGGCGGCCGATCCATCTCGACGAGATCGCCCTCTATTTCCCGGACTTGCCCATCGTGTGCACCCACACCGGCTGGCCCTGGGTCGAGGAGGCGATCGCGGTGGCCTGGAAGCACCCGAACGTCTATATCGGCACCTCCGCCTACAAGCCGAAATACTGGAAGAAGGAGATGGTGCATTTCATGAACTCCTTCGGCCAGGGCAAGGTGATGTGGGGCACGGATTATCCGCTCGTCCACCACGACGAAGGACTGAAACAGATCGAGGAGCTCGGCCTGCGCGATTCGGCGAAGCAAAAGCTCCTCTACGACACGGCGGCCAAACTCTTCAAATTCAATTGATCCCGCCTAGACGCATTGGAGGCGCGCGATGGACGAACCGAAACTGATCGCCGAGCTGCGCGAGAACATCGCGGTCCTGACCATCAACCGCGAGCGCCGCCGCAACGCGCTCGACAACGACACGTTGTTCCTCATCCGCGACGCGCTCGCGTCCTACAAGCAGTCGGCGGTGCGCGCGATCGTGCTGACGGGCAGCGGGACGCGCGCGTTTTGCGCGGGCTCGGACCTCAAGGCGATGGCCGCGCTCGATCTCGACGGCCGGCTCGCCCATACCGAGCTCGGCCAGGCGGTCATGGACATGATCGAGGAACATCCCTGCCCCGTGATCGCGGCGATCGAGGGGTTCTGCCTCGGCGGCGGGCTCGAGATCGCGCTGGCCTGCGACTACCGGGTGGCCGGACGCAGCACGACCGTGGGGCTTCCCGAGGTCACGATCAACGCCTTGCCGACCTGGGGCGGCACGCAGCGCCTGCCGCGGATGATCGGCCTGTCGCGCGCGCGCGAGGTGGTGCTGTTCGGCCGGCGCCTCACGGCCGACGAGGCGCTCGCCTGGGGTATCTTCAACAAGGTGGTCGAGGACGGCGCCACGGTCGCCAGCGCGATCGAGGTCGCGAACCTCGTGATCCAGGGTTCCGCGCGCCGCACCGTGTCGATCGCCAAGCAGATCGTCAATTTCGGCTACGGCACGCCCAACCGCACCGGCCGGCAGCTCGAATATCTGGCCGACGTGATCCAGATGTCGTCCCCGGATCTCGAAGCCAGCGTCGCCGGATTCATCGGCAAGAAGAAGTAGCGACGGACGACAGGGCACGCCGGCCGGCGACGGTAAATCCGGACCGACGGGCCACAAGGGCAATCGACGGCGCGATGGCGCGTCCCGTACTATAGTTTCGAGACATCAGCGGAAGGGGGAGTAGCCATGAACCAGGACGTCATCGTGACTTGTGCCGTCACCGGCGGCGGCGACACGGTCGGCAAGCATCCGGGAGTCCCGGTCACGCCGAAGCAGATCGCCGATGCCGCCATGGAGGCCGTCGAGGCCGGGGCGGCGGTCGTCCACATCCACGTGCGCGATATCGAAACCGGAAAAGGCGGGCGCGACCCCACGCTTTATGCCGACGTGGTGGATCGCCTGCGATCGAGCAACCGCGACATGGTGCTCAACCTGACCTGCGGCATGGGCGGCGATCTCGTCGTCGACGACAAGAACCCATCCAAGCCTGGTGCCGGCACCGATCTGGTCGATGCCATGACGCGCATGGTTCATGGCGCGCAACTTCTGCCCGAAATCTGCTCGCTCGACTGCGGCTCCATGAACTTCGGCGATTCCAACACCCTCGCCGTGCAAACGCCGAATATGCTGCGCGCCATGGCCAAGCGCATGAAAGAACTCGGCATCAAGCCGGAAATGGAAGTCTTTGACACCGGACAGCTCTGGTTCGGAAAGCAGCTTGTCGCCGAGGGACTCATCGAGGATCCGCCGATGTTCCAGCTCTGCCTCGGCATTCCGTGGGGCGCTCCCGCCGACACGCATTCCATGGCGCATATGGTCAGCCAGCTGCCGCCGGGCGCGATGTGGTCGGGCTTCGGCATCAGCCGCATGCAGATGCCGATGGTGGCACAGGCCGTTCTCCTCGGCGGGAACGTCCGCGTCGGCCTCGAGGACAATCTCTACCTCGAGAAGGGCGTGCTCGCGTCGAACGGGCAGCTCGTGGAGAAGGCGATTCGCATCATTCGCGAGCTGGGCGCGCGCACGCTCACGCCGGAAGAGGCGCGGAAGAAGCTTCGCCTCAAGAAGCGGACGTAGGCGCGCGACGCCCCGTCAGCGCCGCTGCCAGGCCGTGCTGCGGCGCGCGATGCGGCGCGTCGCGAGCCAGTGCAGGACCCGCACCGTGGCCGAGGTGTAGACGATCATCATCGCCATCGCGGCCGCGGGGGCCGTGTCGCCGGCGTCGTCCATGTTGAGCACGGCGACGGAGGCCAGCGCCGTCGCGGGCGCGTAAATAAACACGACCGCCGAGACGGTCGTCATCGCATTCACGAACAGATAGATCGAAATGTCGAGAAGCGCCGGCATCGCGATCGGCAGGCTCACGCGCCAGAACGTGACATAGGCGGGCACCTTGAGCGAGGCGCCGACGGCTTCGAATTCGGGATCCATCTGCTTCAGCGCCGTCACGGCGGTCAGATGCGCGACGGTATAAAAATGCACGATCGTGCAGATCACCAGGATCGCCATCGTGTGATAGAGAAAATTCAGCGGATTCGCGGGGCTGTTGAAGAAGAAAATATAGGCCAGGCCCAGCACGAGGCCGGGCACCGCCATGGGAATCATGGCGAGGAAGTGGACGGCGGCGCGGACCGCGGCGAAGCCCCTGATCTTCTCGGTCAGATAGGCGCCGACGAACACGATCGCGGTACCGAAGAGCGCCGTCCAGGCCGACATCTCGATGCTGTTGCGATAGGCCCGCCAGCCGCCCCCATCGGTGTTGCTGAAATCATAATGGCCCAGCCACGTGCTGAGATTGTACGGCCAGAACTTGACGAAGGAGGCCGCCGCCGCGGTGGCGAGAATCGCCATGATGCAGAACGCCACGAGCGCAGAGAAGCCGAAGAGGCACCAGTCGCGCATCGCCGACGGCTTCGGCTGGAAGGCGACCGCACGGGCCGACAAGAGAGCCACTTGCCTGCGCCGGACGATCTGGTTCACGCCGAAGGCGAACACGGCCGGAATGATCAGCAGCACGCTGACCACGGCGCCCATCTGAAAGTTCTGCTGGCCGATGACCTGCTTGTAGATGTCGGTTGCAAGCACGTTGTACCAGCCGCCGACGACCTTGGGCACGCCGAAATCCGTTATGACGAGCGTGAAGACCACGAAGGCGGAGCTGATGAGACCGTAGCGGACGCCGGGCACGGTCACGGTCAGGAAAGTCCGCAAGGAGCTCGCTCTCAGCGACTGCGCCGCTTCATAGAGGCGCTGGTCGGACAAGGAGAAGGCGGTGACGAGGATGATGAGGGCATGCGGAAAACAATAGAACACTTCGCCCAGAAGCATGCCGATCGGACCGTAAATTTCTTGCCCGAACAGCGCCCCCTTCAGCAGACCCTGTTTCCCGAAGAGATAGATCAGCGCGATCGCGGGCAGAAGCGAGGGGGCCAGCAACGGGACGAGCGCGATCGCCTTGAATAGCCCCTTGGCCGGCATGCACGAGCGCGTCAGGCCATAGGCGAAGACGAACGCCAGGCCGACCGTGATGACCATGACCGCCGCGGAGATCGTAATGCTGTTGGCGATGGATTGGCGGAGCGCCGGCGTCTCGAAATACTTCGCATAGTTCGCGAAGCCCACGAGCGCCCCGTTCTTGTCCTCGATGCTCTTGGACAGCATCGTGTAAAGGGGCAGGCCGACGCCGAGGATGAGCGCGCCGGCGACCGCCAGGACGGCGCCGCGCATCATCCATTCGTCGGCGGCAAGCCGCCGCCGGACCACGGGGGCGCTCGGCACGGCCGTCATTGCTGGCGGGAAAACACGCGCAGCCTCGACGGCGGCAGCGCAACCTTGATCGACTGGCCCGCCCGTATGCCGAGATCGACGACGGCATTCGTCGAGAATTCGGCCAGGACAGGAAATGAGCCGGGGGTGATCGTCAGTCGCGCCCGGTAGTAGGACCCGAAGAATTCGAGATCGTTGAGCTCGGCGGCGACGACATTCGCGCCATGGCTCTCGATGTTGCGAACGATGATGTCCTCGGGCCGAAAACACACGGCGACCGGGCCGCCCGCGAGACCGGGTGCCTCGCAACGAAGCTCGAGCGCGCCGGCCCGGGCAAGCCCGCCGGCCAGAAGCTCAGCCTCGATGACATTCATCGTACCGACGAAATCGGCGACGAAGCGCCCCGAGGGGCGCTGGTAGATTTCGTTCGGCGTCCCGATTTGCTCGACCTTGCCCTGGCTCATCACCGCAATGCGGTCCGCCATCGTCAGCGCCTCCTCCTGATCATGCGTCACCATGATCGTCGTGACGCCGAGGCGGCGCTGCAGCGCCTTGATCTGCTGGCGCAGGTGGAGCCGGACGCGCGCATCGAGTGCCGAGAGAGGCTCGTCGAGCAGCAACAGGCCGGGCGACGGCGCCAGCGCCCGTGCCAAGGCGACACGCTGCTGCTCGCCGCCGGACAGCTGTCCCGGATACTTCGCGCCGGAATCCGAGAGCCCGACCATGTCGAGCAATTCGGCGACCCGACGCTCGACCGCGGCCCGCCCCATGCGCCGCGGCGACAGGCCGTAGCCGATATTGGCGGCAACCGTGAGGTTCGGAAACAAGGCATAGGACTGGAAGACGATGCCGAAATCGCGCTGGGAGACGGGCAGGCCCGAGATGTCCTGCCCGCCCTGCTCGATCCGCCCCGAGGTCTGCACATCGAGCCCGGCAATGGCACGCAGCAATGTCGTCTTGCCGCATCCGGACGGGCCGAGGAAGCACACGAACTCGCCTTCCCAGACATCGAGGCTGACATTCTTCAGCGCCTCGAAATCGCCGTATCGCTTGCTGACGTCGATAACCCTGAGATACGGCGCGCCTCGGCCGCGCGCGCGGTCAGCCATGGGCGTCCTGCCCCCGGCTTTGCCGGCCCGTCTTCCCTCCGCACGCCGGAATCCGGCCGCCAAGCCGCACCGACCGCTCCGGCATAGGCACGCCCTTCGAACCCGCCTTATCTCAGCTCTTCGGTTCCGACTTCGCGTTGTAGCGCTTGGTCCACTCGGCCAAAATCTTGTCGCGATTCGCGGCCGCCCAGTTGAAGTCGTTCTTGACCAGCCGTTTTTCGAAATCGGCCGGGACGGATTCGAGCGGCTTGCCCACACCCGGAAGAGCCACGATCGCGAAGTTCTTCGCATAGAGCTCGTTCGCGTCCTTGGTCACCGACCAATCCGCCAACTTCTTCGCACCGTCGACGTTCTTGGCCCCCTTGAGGATCGCGGTCGCCTCCATGTCGTAGCCGAGTCCTTCCCTAGGGAAGATGAGGTCGATCGGCGCGCCCTTTTGTTTGTTCTGCGCGGCCCGGTACTCGAAGGAAATGCCGATGACGTATTCGCCCGCGCCCGCAAGGTTGCAGGGCTTGGAGCCGGAATGCGTGTAGACGCCGATGTTCTGGTGCAAGCCGTCCATGTATTCCCAGCCCTTCTGTTCACCGAACATCTGGAGCCAGGCCGAGACGTCGAAGAACCCGGTACCGGACGAGGCCGGATTCGGCATGACGATCTGACCCTTGTAGACGGGCTTCGTCAGGTCCGCCCAGGACTCGGGCTTGGGGATGTTCTTCTTCGCGGCTTCGACCGTGTTGAAGCAAAGCGTCGCCGCCCACACATCCATGCCGACCCAGCTCGGCGGCGTGCGGCTGTCGCGGAAGATGGGTTTCAGAGCCTCCACCCCTTTGGGGGCATAAGGCATCAGCATGCTCTCGTTGTCGAGCACGAGGAGACTCGTCGCGGCGACCCCCCAGACCGCATCAGCCTGCGGATTGGACTTCTCGGCGAGCAGCTTCGCGGTGATGACGCCCGTCGAATCGCGCGTGATCACCATCTCCGTGTCCGGATTGGCCTTCTCGAAGGCCTCTTTGTAGGCCTTGATCTGATCCGCCTCGAGGGCGGTGTAGACGCTGACCTTGCTCTTGGACTGCGCCCAAAGAGAAGGCGCTGAGAACAATGCGGCCATGAGCACTGCCACGGTCGAGGCGAGAACCAGCCGCGCATTTCCGAATCTGACCATCGTCTTGTCTCCCTTCCAAACCCACCGACACCGAATCTCTGGCACACGTTCTCCGGCCGCGTTCGAGCGAGGCCGGGTCGCATACGGGCTCGACTATCGTTGGAGTGTATTACAGAACGGAGACGGCCCGTTTGGCCATGACTTTGTTAGGCCGGCCAGGGCAGCGAATAGGTCTTGACGGTGGTGTAGCTCTTCATGGCCTCGATGACGCCTTCCTTGTAACCGAGACCCGAATCCTTGATACCCCCAAAGGGTGACATTTCAATACGATAGCCGGGAACCTCCCAGATATTGACGGTCCCGACCTCGAGCTCTTGGACGAAGCGCGTGATGTAGTCGAGCCGGTTCGTGCAGACCCCGGACGAAAGCCCATAGGCCGTCGAATTGCTGACGCCGATCGCATCGTCGATCCCCCGGACCCGGATGATGGGAATGACCGGACCGAAGGTTTCCTCCCGGATGAGCTCGCAGTCCCGCGGCACGTGGTCGAGCACGGTCGGGGAATAAAGGGCGCCTTTCCGAAGGTTGCCATAAAGAAGCGACGCGCCGCGCATCACGGCATCGTTCACGCGCCGCTCGAAGAGCATGGCCGCGCGCTCGTGGATGACGGTGCCGACATCGACCGCTGGATCCGCCGGGTCGCCGAAGCGAAGCCGCTGCGCGCGATCGACGACCAGCGGCACGAATGCGTCCGCGACGGAATCGACCACGAGGATGCGTTTCACTGCCGTGCAACGCTGACCGGAATTTTTCGTCGCGCCCGCAACCGCGAGATCGGCCGCCTTCGCGAGGTCCGCGTCTTCCATGACGATGAGCGGATCATTGCCGCCCAGCTCCAGCACGACCCTCTTGTAGCCGGCCTTCGCCGCGATCGCCTTGCCGACGCGCACGCTGCCCGTGAAGGTGATGAGGTCGATCTTCGGGTTCTTGATCATCTCGTCGCCGATGTCCTCGGGCGTTCCGGTCACGACCGACAACATCTCGGGCGGCAGCCCCGATTCGTAGAGGATATCGGCGAGCACCAAAGCCGTAAGCGGCGTCAGCTCCGTCGGCTTGAGAACGACGCAATTGTTGGTCGCGATCGCCGGCGCCAATTTGTGGGCGACCATGTTGAGGGGGTGGTTGAACGGCGTGATCGCGCTGATGGCATTGAGCGGCTGCCGGAGGGTGAAGATCTTCCGCGCCTTGCCATGCGGCGTGAGGTCGCAGGAAAACGTCTCGCCGTCGTCGTGAAGGCAGAGCTGGGCCGCGAGCGAAAAGACGTCATAGGCG
>JBGPGW010000018.1:0-22328 GCA_041484095.1 Alphaproteobacteria bacterium
ACACGGGGCAAGAAACATCAAGAAACATGCGGTATCGGTGGTCCGCGAGGACCGCCCTCATTCGCTTTGATCGGGGCGGGTTTGGGGATGGGGTGGCTCTGTGGCAAGTTTCGTTCCATCGATTCCTCAACGATAGGCGGTTGCCGGGGCGATGGATCACCGTTCTTCAGTCGCCGGCCTGCTCCTGGCGGGTGGGCTCTCGCGCCGCATGGGCGGAGGCGACAAATGCCTTCGCGGCCTCGCGGGACGCCCTGTGCTCGATCATGTGATTGCGCGTGCGCGCCCGCAGGTCGGTCCGCTCGTCCTCAACGCCAATGGCGATCCCGCGCGGTTCGCCGAATTTCAATTGCCGATCGTCGCCGATATCGTTCCGGGCTTCGCGGGGCCGCTCGCGGGCGTCTGCACGGGGATGGCGTGGGCGCGGCGCGCGCATCCGGGCTGCGAATGGTTGGCGAGTTTTGCGACGGACACGCCATTTCTGCCGGTGGATCTGGTGGCGCGTCTGTCCGCGGCGATCGTGTCGGACGGGGCGGAGATGGCGTGCGCGTCATCGTCCGGCAGGGTGCACCCCGTGTTCGGCCTGTGGCCGGTGCGCCTGGCCGACGAACTCTATCGCGCGCTCACGCTCGAAGGCGTGCGCAAGGTCGACGCCTGGACCGCGCGCTACAGGCTGGTCGTCGTCGATTTTTCATTCGACGCCGTCGATCCGTTTTTCAACGCGAACACGCAAGACGATCTCGACGAGGCGGAACGGTTGATCGCAAGGCTGGGGCTGAAGCTTCCGGATTGAACCGGAGGCCGCCGCCTGCCGGTCAATCGCGCTCGGGCATGACGTAGTTGAGGACCAGGCGCCCGCCGTCCACATAGACCGTGTGACCGGTCATGTAGCTCGCATCGTCCGAGGCCAGAAACACCGCGACACCGGCTATTTCCGAGGGATCCGCCGGCCGGCCGAGAGGCGTGCGGGCCTGAATCGATTTGAGCCGCGCGGGATCGTTGAACGCGTCCTCCATCATCTTGGTCCGCGTCGGCCCGGGACCGATGGCGACCACGCGCACGCCGTACGGGGCAAGCGAGAGCGCAAAGGTGCGCGTCAGGAGGTTGACCGCTCCCTTGCTTGAGGGGTAGCAGCCCTCGTAATTGTCGCCGACGACCGCGACGGTCGACGCGATGTTGATGATGACGCCGCGTTTGGCCGCGCGCATCCGCCGCGCCGCCGCCTGGTCGGTCAGGAACACGCCCTTCACATTGACGGCCATGACGCGGTCGAACGTCTCTTCGGTCGTGTCCATGATGTCGCCGTAGTCGGCCAACGCCGCGTTGGCGATGCAGACATCGAGCCCGCCGAACCGCGACACGGCGGTCTCCATGAGCGCCTCGAGCTGTGCTTTCTTGGTGACGTCGGTGCGCACGTAAACCGCGTCGCGCCCTTCCGCCTTGAGCGAGCGCACCACGGCTTCGCCTTCCGCGTCGAGCAGGTCGCCGATGACGACCTTAGCGCCTTCGGCCGCGAAGCGGCGCACATAGGCCTCGCCGATTCCGCGGCTGCCGCCCGTGATGACCGCAACTTTGTCCTTAAGACGCATCGGTTCCTCCTTGCAGGGAATTCAGGCGCGCTCCGGCATGACCATGTTGAGCACGAGCCGGCCGCCATCGACATAGAGAGTCTGACCGGTAATGTAGCTCGCATCCTTGGAGGCCAGGAACACCGCAACCCCGGCCATTTCCTCCGGCTCCGCCATGCGGCGCAGGGGCGTGCGCATTTCGATCCGTTTCATGCGCTCGGAGCCCGGTGTCGCATCGGCCATCATCGCCGTCTTCGTCCCGCCCGGCCCGATCGCGACGACGCGAATGCCGTGATCGGCGAGTTCGACCGCCATGACACGCGTAAGCGCGGTGACGGCTCCTTTGCTGACGGGGTAGCACCCTTCGCCGACCTCGCCGAGGACAGCGACCGTCGACGCGATATTGATGAGCACGCCGCCTCGCTTCGCCGCGATCATGCGCTCGGCCGCCTGCCGGCAGGTGTAGAACACGCCCTTCACGTTGATCGCCAGCATGCGGTCGAGCATGGCGTCGCTCGTATTCATGATGCTTCCGGACTCGACGATTCCCGCATTGGCGATCGCGACGTCGATTCCGCCGAAGGCGGAGACCGCGGCGTCCATGAGCGTCGACATCTCCGCTTCTTTGGTGACATCGCAGTGGACGTAGCGGACGGCGGCGCCGAGGGACCGGGCGAGGGCGGCGCCCTCTTGATCGAGAATATCGCCGATCACGACCTTGGCCCCCTCTTCGACGAACCGGCGCACATAGGCCTCGCCGATGCCCCGCGCCCCTCCCGTGATGACGGTAACCTTGTCCTTCAAACGCATGATCTCGGCCTCCGTTGATGACCGCCAATGCCGTGGCGCGGTCCGATCGTGGGTTCTCCGATCGTGGGTTCAATGACGAGCAGGGAACGGCCCGGTCACCTGGGCACGGCGTCGGTACGGAAGGCCATGGCCCGGTAAGGACCCCCTGAGGCTCATTGAACCGCCTCGAGGCCTGGCTGCGGCGGATCGCCGCCCGGGGCCGACGAGTGGCCTAGCGTTATAAGGTGTTCGGTCATACCTTGCGGCGGGGGCATGGACAACGGCCTCGGCTGGAAACCGGGTATCGGCGGGATAACCGAGCCCACACGCACCGCCGATCTCGTTAAGGAAAGATTAATTGATCTTCAACGATAAAGCGAAAGAATGGCGGAAGCGAAAGAATAGCCGGTGTCCGAGCCCATTGCGGGGCCCATTGCGGGTCTCGACGCCCGGCGCAGAGGAATGGTCAGGATGGGTGTTGCCGTCGATTTGCGTGTGGTGGAGCTTCTCTGTTCGCGGCTGTGCCACGATCTGGTGAGCCCCGTTGGCGCGGTCAGCAACGGCGTCGAGCTTCTGTCGGAAATCGGCGGTGCGCCCGATGCGGAAGCGCTGACGCTGGTCGGGCAGAGCGCGCAGAATGCCGCACAGCGCCTGCGTTTCTTCCGAGCCGCTTACGGCGCTTCCGCCGCGACCAATGTCACGGTCGGCGAGATTCGAGATCTGGCGACCGGAATGGTCGGCGATCGGCACATAGCAGTCCAGCTTGAAGCGGGGCTTACGCTTCCGGCCCACCAGAGCGCCATCAAACTCCTTCTCAACATGATTCTTATGGGTGCGGAATGCCTGCCGCGCGGCGGCACGCTCCACGTGCGCATGGAGCGGGGGACAAAGCCCACAATCGTCGTATCCGCGGAGGGGGCGGGGGCGATCCTCCCCGACGGCGTGACGGGAGCCCTTAACGGAATGCCGGTCGAATCGCTGACGGCACGAACGGTGCAAAGCTACTTCACCGGGCGCCTTGCCGAAGTTTGCGGAGCGCGCCTCGAGGTCTCGGATAGCGAACCGAGCCGAATCGTGCTTCAGGCGGCCCTGCCCCGCTAGCAAAAACTAATCTAGTTCCAGCTCTTTACAGCTTCTTTACTGAGATCGGCCAGAGTCCCTGAAGACAGGTTTGGGGGCACGAGCCCTCATGCCATGTCCGCCAGTTCTTTCACCCGAAGCGGTGTGCGCCATGGATGATCTGCTCAAAGATTTTCTGACTGAGACGGCCGAAAGCATGGAGGTTCTCGACGTCGAGCTGGTCAAGCTCGAGCAGAATCCCAACGACCCCGAACTCCTCGGCAACATCTTTCGTTTGTTCCATACGATCAAGGGAACATGCGGATTCCTTGGGCTGCCGCGGCTTGAAGCCGTCGCCCACGCCGCCGAGAACATACTCGGCAAGTTCCGCGACGGCGCCATCGTGGTGACGCCTCAAGGCGTAACCCTGATCTTGGCCTCGCTCGATCGCATCAAGTCGATTCTGGCCGTGCTCGAAGAGACGCAGGCCGAACCGGCGGGCGACGATAAAGATCTGATCCAACAGCTCAATTCCTTCATCGATGGTAAAGCGCAGACGGCGCCTGCCGCCCAGGCGGCATCTGCGGCACCGCAACCGGCCAAAGCCGACAAGCCACTGAGCCTCTATGAACGGATCGGCGGCATGGGTTCGATCGATGCGGCCGTCGAAGTGTTTTGGCGGGCCGTCGCGTCCGATAGCCGTTTGGCACCCGCTCTCAAGTCCGTGAACATCGATCGCGTTCAGGTCGGGCTCGTCAACTACCTGTCCCGACTGGCCGATGGGCCCGACAGCTATGAGGGGCCGGATGCGGCGTCCGTCATCGCGACGCTCGGCGGTTGGGGCATCGAGAAGCCAGAATTCGCAATGCTGGCCGAGCATCTCAAGACCGCCTTGCGCCAGCTCGATATCAGCGACGCGGACGCAACGCTGCTGGTCGACCGGGGCATGGCCCTGATCGGGTCTGCCGAAGGGCCTGCAAAGGCGGCCGAGGCCGTCGCCAACGTGCCTCAGGTGGATGAATCCGAGTCGTCAGGCGTTGCGCAGGACGATGCGTCACGCACGGGTCTTGCGGCCGGCGAAGCCGGGAACAAGCAGTCGGCGGTCGCCGCCAACAGCATCCGAGTCAATGTCGACCTTCTCGAAGGTCTGATGACGTTGGTGAGCGAGATGGTGTTGGTGCGCAACCAGCTTCTCCAGGTCCAGCGCACGAGCGAGGATAGCCAGTTCACAAGTCCGCTCAACCTGCTCAACCAGATCACGACCGAGCTTCAAGAAGGCGTCATGAAGACGCGCATGCAGCCGATCGGCAATGCCTGGTCGAAGCTGCCGCGAATCATCCGCGATCTGTCCGTCGAACTCGGCAAGAAGATCGACCTGCAGATGGTCGGCGCGGAAACCGAACTCGATCGCCAGGTGCTTGAGCTCATCAAGGATCCGCTCACCCACATGGTCCGGAATTCCGCGGATCATGGCCTTGAGAACCCCGCCGACCGTCGCGCCGCAGGGAAATCAGAGACGGGCCGGGTTCTTCTTTCCGCGCGTCACGAAGGCGGGCACATCATCATCGAAGTCGGCGATGACGGCCGCGGGCTCAACATCGATAAGATCAAGGCCAAGGCCGTCGCCAACGGCCTGACGACGCAGGCCGAATCCGACGCGATGTCGGATATACAGGCCGCGCAGTTCATCTTTCACGCGGGGCTGTCGACGGCCGAGAAGGTCACGTCCGTTTCGGGGCGCGGCGTCGGGATGGACGTCGTGCGCACCAACATCGAAAAGATCGGCGGCACCATCGAGGTCAAGTCGCAGCGCGGCCGCGGCTCGTCGTTCACCATCAAGATTCCGCTAACGCTTGCGATCGTATCGTCGCTCATCGTCGAGTGCTCGGGCGAGCGGTTCGCCATCCCGCAGATTTGCGTGGTGGAGCTCGTTCGGTCCTCGCAGTCGTCGGGCAACACGGTCGAATACATCGTTGACACGCCCGTGCTGCGCCTGCGCGACCGCCTGCTGCCGCTGGTCTCTCTCCATCAGCTCTTGAAGCTCGATCCGGACAAGAAATCGAGCAGCGAAGATCATTACATCGTCGTGACCCAGGTCGGACAGGCGACATTCGGCATCCTCGTCGATCGGGTGTTCGATGCCGAGGAAATCGTGGTGAAGCCCGTGGCGCCGGTGCTTCGCGACATTTCGATGTTCTCCGGCAATACCATTCTCGGCGACGGGAGCGTCGTGATGATCCTGGACCCGAATGGCCTCGCTGCCTGCATCGGCGAAGCCGGCCGACCAGAATCGGAGAGCTCGACAATGGAGACGACGGAAACGGCCGCCGCATCCGATCGGGTCGCCATGCTGGTGTTCCGGGCGGGATCCGGCGCACGCAAGGCGGTGCCGCTCGCGCTCGTGGCGCGGCTCGAGGAAGTCGAAATCGACAAGATCGAGCGCTCGGACGGCAAGCCGGTCGTCCAGTACCGCGGCCAGCTCATGCCGCTCATTACGGTGGATGACAGCCAGACGCTCAAGGAGAGCGGCCGGCAGTCGGTCATCGTCTTCTCCGACAAGGATTACACGATCGGTCTCGTGGTCGACGAAATCGTCGACATCGTCGAGGACAAGCTCGAAGTCGAGCTCGCGGCGCGCCGGTCGGGCCGTCTCCTGGGGACGGCGGTCATCGCCGGCGAATCGACCGACATCGTCGATGTCGGCTATTTCGTCGGGCAGGCCATCAACGATCTGTTTGTCGCGACCGCGACAACGGCGACGGGCGCCGCGACGACCGAGCGGCGCATCCTTCTCGTCGACGACAGCGCGTTCTTCCGCAATGTGCTGACGCCGCTCCTGACGGCCGCAGGCTATGACGTCACGACCGCCGAATCGGGCAGCGATGCGCTTAACCTTTGCGAGGCCGGTCGCGAGTTCGACCTCATCTTGTCCGATATCGAGATGCCGGGCATGAACGGGTTCCAGTTCGCGGAAACGGTGCGCAAGACCGAGCGCTGGCAGAACACGCCGCTGGTTGCTTTGTCGGGTCATACCAAGTCGGCCGACATCGATCGCGGCCGGCAGGCGGGATTCGTCGATTACGTCGCAAAGTACGACCGCGAGGCATTGCTCGAGGCGCTTCGGGAAACCTTTGAGAGCATGGGAGACGCGGCATGAGCGGCAATCCTCCAACCAATCGTGCGGCCGGTGCGGCCGAACAGGGTAGCGTCGGTCAAGAATTTCTGACCGTTGCGGTTGACGGACAGTCGTTCGGCATTCCCGTATTGTCGGTCCGCGACGTTCTCGGCCCGCAGCGCCTGACGCGCGTTCCCCTCGCGCAGAGCGAGGTTGTGGGCGCGCTCAACCTCCGGGGCCGGATCGTGACGGCGATCGACTTGCGCCGGCGACTGAGCCGTCCGGACCGCGCTCCGGACGCGGGCCACATGAGCGTCGTGGTCGACGTCCGCGGCGAGCCGTACAGCATCATCGTGGATTCGGTCGGAGAGGTCTTGAACCTCGCGCCGGACACCTTCGAGCAGAATCCGGCTTCTCTCGATGTGAGCATCAAGTCGGTCTCGAAGGGCGTCTACAGGCTGGAACGCTCATTGCTCGTGGTGCTCGACGTCGTGCAACTCCTCGATCCCGTCGTGAATAAGGCCGCGTAAGGTGGTGGAGCGCGTCTTCGCTGTCGGAGGAATAGAATGAAGTCCTGTCTGATTGTCGATGACTCGAGCGTCGTCCGGAAGGTCGCGCGCCGAATTCTCGAGGAACTCAGCTTCTCGATCAGCGAAGCGGCCGACGGCAAGGCAGCACTCGATGTCTGCCTCAAGGGCATGCCGGACGTCATCCTGCTCGATTGGAACATGCCGGTCATGAACGGCCTCGATTTCATCAAGCATCTGCGTCAAACCAAAGGCGGCGATCACCCGATTGTCGTGTTCTGCACGACCGAAAACGATATGACGCACATCCAGCAGGCGATCTCCGCTGGGGCCAACGAATACATCATGAAACCGTTCGACAGCGGAATCATCCAATCGAAGTTCGCCCAGGTCGGGATTTTATGAGTCTTCTGTACCCGTCCAAGACATCAAATGAAAACCCCGCCAGCGCCGCCGAAGACCGTTACTCGGTGATGGTGTGTGACGACTCCGCGGTCATTCGCGGAGCGCTCACGCGGGCCCTGGAGTCGGACCCCGACATTCGGGTGACGGCGACGGCGTCGAACGGGGAGCGGGCGATCGCCGCCCTCGACGATCACGAATTCGACGTCATCGTCCTCGATATCGAAATGCCCGTGATGGACGGCCTGACCGCGATTCCCAAGATTCTCGCGCGGCGCCCGGACGTGAAGATCATCATCGCATCGACGCTGAGCCGGCGAAACGCCGACATCAGCATCCAGGCGCTGCAGAAAGGCGCTTCGGACTATATTCCGAAACCATCGTCCTCGAATCATCTCTCGGCCGAGGCGGACAGTTTCAAGCGTGAGCTCGTCGCCAAGGTCAAGGCACTGGCGGCGCGGCGGCGGGGCCGGGCGATCGTCTCCATACATGTGAGCGAAACCACGTCCCGCGCCAAGGGATCGGCGCTTGCCGCTCTTCGACCGAAGACCCCGCTCGTCTTTCGCACGCCCTCGAGATTGCAGCCCCACGTCCTGGCCATTGGCAGCTCGACCGGAGGGCCGCAGGCGCTGTTGCGGGTCTTGGTCGATCTCAAGCGGGATATTTCGACGGTTCCGGTGTTGATCACCCAGCACATGCCGCCGACCTTCACCGCCATTCTCAGCGAGCACATCCATCGTGCGACGGGGCTGGTCTGTGCGGAAGGCATCGATGGCGAGCCGGTAACGGCCGGGCGGATCTATGTGGCGCCTGGCGATTTTCATATGGAGGTCGTTCGCGACGGATCGCAGAAGATCATTCGGCTCCATCAGGGGCCGCGCGAGAATTTCTGCCGTCCCGCCGTCGATCCCATGCTTCGCAGCATCGTTGCAGCCTACGGACCCTTGGTCCTGGCCCTCATCCTGACGGGAATGGGCCAGGACGGTTACCTCGGCGCGAAGGCGCTCGTGGAATCCGGCGGGTCTCTCGTCGCCCAGGATGAGCAGACGAGCGTCGTTTGGGGCATGCCGGGCGCGGTCGCGACGGCCGGGCTCTGTTGCGCCGTGCTGCCGATCGATTCGATCGGGATCCATCTTGCTCGCATGCTGAATGGGGGCAGGAAATGACGCCCGCCACGTTTCAGTTCGTCAAAGAGTTCGTGAAGAAGCAGTCCGGTCTCGATCTCGGAGAGGACAAGCGATACCTCGTCGAAAACCGCCTCATGCCGATCGCGCGGTTGAAGCAGTTCAAGGACATCAACGACCTCGTCACGAACCTTCAGCAGAAGGCGGATTCCGAGCTCGTCCGCATGGTCACCGAAGCCATGACGACGAACGAGTCGTTCTTCTTTCGCGACGTCAAACCGTTCGACCAGTTCAAGGCATTGGTCTTGCCGCACCTGATCAAGACTCGTGCGGGCACGAAATCGATCCGTATCTGGAGCGCGGCGTGCTCGACGGGCCAGGAACCGTATTCGCTCGCGATGATTCTCCGCGAACACGCGTCTCAGCTCGCCGGCTGGCGCATCGAGATCGTCGGGACGGATCTGTCGACGGACGTGCTCGAAAAGGCGAAAGCCGGCAGCTACTCCCAGTTCGAGGTGCAGCGCGGCCTGCCGATCCAGTTGCTCGTCAAGTACTTCAAGCAGAACGGGGAACGCTGGCAGATCGACCCCGGCATTCGCGCCATGGTTCAGTACAAGATGTTCAATCTGCTACAGGATCCCGTATCGTTCGGCCGATTCGACGTCGTGTTTTGCCGGAATGTGCTGATCTATTTCGACAACCTGACGAAGGGTCAGGTTCTCGGGCAGATCAGCAAACAGATGCCTGACGATGGGTTTCTCTATCTCGGGGGGGCGGAAACCGTCTTGGGAGTCACGGAGAAATTCGTGTCCCTGACCGGCCATCGCGGAATCTATGTCGTTGCCCGCGGTGCGGCCGCCATACAGCAGCGACTGGCCGGCTGATCCGCGCCGACCCGCGGTATCCAAGACAGACTCGACAGACTCAAAGAATATTGCAGACGTCGTTCCGGGCGTGGGCGGTGCCGTCTGCCGCCCTCAACCCACCGCCGCGACGGCCCGCTTCGGCTCGATGTTGGTCTCGGGGTCCCGAAGCACATAGCCGCGGCCCCATACCGTCTCGATGTAGCTGTCGCCGCCCGTCGCGGTCGTGACTTTCTTGCGAAGCTTGCACACGAAGACGTCGATGATCTTGAGTTCGGGCTCATCCATGCCGCCATAGAGATGGTTGAGAAACATCTCCTTGGTCAGCGTCGTCCCTTTCCGCAAGGACAGCAGTTCGAGGATTCCGTATTCCTTGCCGGTCAGGTGGAGTGGCTGGCCGTCGACCTCGGCCGTTCGCGTATCGAGATTCAACAGCAGCTTGCCCGTTCGAATGATCGACGCGGCATGCCCTTTGGAACGGCGGACGACCGCCTGGAGGCGCGCGATCAACTCCCGCTTGTCGAATGGCTTGGTCAGGTAATCGTCGGCGCCGAAGCCGAGCCCCTTGATCTTGGCATCGAGGTCGCCGAGACCGGACAGGATGAGGATGGGCGTGGTGATCCGCGCCTGGCGAAGCCGTCGCAGGACCTCGTAGCCGTCAATATCGGGCAGCATGAGATCGAGAATGATAAGGTCGTAGTCATAGAGCTTACCGATCTCGAGACCGTCCTCGCCGAGGTCGGTGGTGTCGCAGACGTAACCTTCCGACTTCAGCATCAACTCAATGCTCTTGGCGGTGTTGCTATCGTCTTCGACGATCAAGACCCGCATCGGATTACTCCTTAATTGCCGTTCACCGGGATTTAACCATAGAGAGGAGCATGGCCGAAACTCGTTAACAAACCTTTACCGAGAAAAACTCGCAGATTTCTGCGGTTTTTGGCCCCTTTTGACCCGATTGCCCGTCATTCTTCACATTTACCCGACCTTAAAGCCGCTGCGGCACAATTCGCCTGCCGCACATGACCCACTCCAGTTCTGAAAATCAATATAATCCAATGAGTTCAGCAATTTCTGACGCCTTCGCCGGCGAACTCGATCGCTTACCTTATTACCGTATTTATGGCCGTGTCTCCTCCATTCTTGGCATGTCCATCGAAATTGCGGGTATTAATCGCGATTTGTCGATCGGCAGCCGCTGCCACGTCATCAAACGATCCGGCGAGGCCATGGAATGTGAGGTCGTCGGCTTCCGGAAGGGCCGCGCACTCCTCATGCCTTTCGGGTCGGTCGAAGGTACGGGGATCGGATGCAAGGCCGAGATTCGTGAGTCCGAGCCCGCGATCTACCCGAATCCCGGCTGGCTGGGCCGGATCATTAACGCTCTCGGCGAGCCGATCGACGGTAGGGGACCCCTTCCCACCGGTCACGTGGCCTGTCCGATCCGCCGGGCACCGCCGCCCGCTCACCAGCGGACCCGCGTGGCCGGCAAGATCGATCTGGGCGTGCGCGCTATCAACGCGTTCCTCACCTGCTGCCGGGGACAACGCATGGGAATTTTTGCCGGCTCCGGGGTCGGCAAGTCGGTTTTGCTCTCGATGTTGGCGCGATACACGGCCTCAGACGTATCGGTTATCGGCCTCATTGGGGAGCGTGGGCGCGAGGTGCAAGAGTTCATCGAGGACGATCTCGGCCCCGAAGGTCTCGCGCGAAGCGTGGTCGTGGTCGCGACCTCCGACGAGGCGCCGCTCGTCCGCCGTCAGGCCGCGTATATGACGATGGCGGTCGCCGAGTACTTTCGCGATCTCGGGCGGGACGTGCTTTGCCTCATGGACAGCGTGACGCGCTTTGCGATGGCGCAGCGCGAGATCGGTCTGTCCGCAGGCGAGCCGCCGACCAGCAAGGGCTATACGCCGACCGTGTTCTCCGAACTTCCCAAACTGCTCGAACGCGCGGGGCCGGGCATCGGCCGCGGCAGCATCACCGGCCTGTTCACCGTGCTCGTCGAAGGCGATGACCACAATGAGCCCGTGGCCGACGCGGTCCGCTCCATTCTCGATGGGCATATCGTGCTGGAGCGTCAGATCGCCGAACGCGGGCGCTATCCCGCGATCAATATCCTCAAGAGCGTTTCGCGGACCTTGCCGGCGTGCAACAACGACGAAGAGAACGCGCTCGTGCAGCGCGCGCGCGGCCTCATTTCGCGCTATGAGGACATGGCGGAGATGATCCGCCTGGGCGCCTATCGACAAGGTACGGACCCGGGTGTCGATGAGGCGATCCAACGCTATCCCGCGATCGAAACCGTCTTGAGCCAGAACAAGAACGAACGCAGCGACCTGGCCGCTACGTATGCGCAGCTTGCCGGCGCGCTGGCCGACGGCGATGAGATCGGGCCATGAAGGGGCTCAATACGCTCATTCGGCTGCACAAATGGCGCGTGGATGAAGCGCGCCGCAAACTGGCAGGGCTCGAGGGCCTGGGCGAGGACGTGCGGCACCGGATGTCGGCACTCGATAGCGAGGCAGAGGTCGAACGCGGCGTGGCGAGCGCCTCATTCGAATCGCGGCGCTATTTTGACGGTTTTGCCCGCGTCGTTCTCGAGCGGCGTGCGCGACTCGATCGGACTCTCTCCGATCTTCTGGCCGAGATCGAGCTGGCCCGCGAGGACGCCGCGGCTGCGTTCCGCGAACTCAAGAAATACGAGCTTGTCGAGGCCCGGCGGTCGGCCGTGGAGCGGGCCGCACTGGAGCAATGGCAGCAGCGTCAGCTCGACGATATGGGAATCGAACGGTTTCGGCGCAACGCGGCGAACTAGTTCGGGGCCCGGCCCTTCAGATCAGAAGTCCGCGCGGCCGAGGCGCGGCATTTGCAACGGCCGGGCGCGTGACGGCCGCTCCGGACGCGAAGTCGAGAAGGCCGGCATAGCCCGCTTGCCGCGTCGTAGCCGTGAAGATCGACGTGAGATCGTCCCGCAGCGGATCGGGCATGCTCTTCTCCGTTCTCACGATGAGATCGAATCGCTTGCCGCCGACGAGGCCGTCAAGCTGCATCCAACCGAATGGACTGGCCGCAAGCTGAAGAAGGAAACGGCGCGCCGAGCCGGGCTCGTCCGATTCAGACCCCTGTCGGCCGAGGTACAATCGCGCTTGCTGGAGTGTTGTCCCGGAGAGAAACGGGAACACGAGAAGCTGCCATTCCTCCCCCTCCGATCGGGATGCCAGGGATGCCAGGGTGGTGAAATCCTCCCGGAGCTGGGCTGCGGTTTGGGGTCCCGCGCCGGACTCGAGCGCGCGAACCACGCCGAGATCGAGCCAGCGGTCAAAGTCGCCTTTGCGCAATGCCGTCAGGAATTGCGCCACTGCCGCCGCCAGTTGTGCCCCCGGCCGCGGAATGGCGAGGCGATCCGGCGAGGCGGCGTTGGCCGCCTCGGCCGCCGGCCAGCGATGAATGAGTGCGGCCTCGTAGAGGCTGCCGGTCGCAAGCTCACGCGGCGACACGCCGGCGTCAGTGCGGGTCAGCTCGGGCGAGCGGATGGCGAGGATCGTGATCTGGGTCTGTGGCCCATTGGCCGCGACCTGGATCGTGACGGTCGAGCCCGGTGTCAGTGCCGCAGACGCGGGCAGTCGAACCGGTCCCGCCGGGGTCGTGATCAGGGTCACATTGCCACCGCTGCGCTCTGCCACCGTGCCGCGGAGCACGGTTCCGGGCGCGAGGCGCTGAAGGCTTGGGGCGACGTCCGAGAGCGTGATGGTTGTCGTCGTGGAGACCGGCGCGAGGCCGGGCGAGGGCATAGGCGGCCGGATCGCCGTCATGGTCGAGCGATGAGCCGCGCTGCGATGCTCTCGACGTCGACCGCCGCATTGGACGTCGGATGTCGCGTGAGAAGGGGGGCCTGATGCCGAATGGCATCGGCCACGCGGCTGTCGAGCCGGACGACGCCAAGAAGTTGCGGCGTGAATTTGAGGAAGGACTGGCAGGCACGGCGCAGCGTCTCGAATGTTCGCTCTCCGGCTTGACGCGACGCCGCCTGATTGACGATGACCTGAATGTCGGCTGCGGCATGGTGCCGCCGCATGAGCTTGATGAACGCATAGGCGTCGGTCAGCGAGGTCGGCTCGTCCGTGCAAAGGACAAGGCAGGTCCTGGCGATCGCGGCAAGGCCGCGGACGCTCTCATCGATGCCGGCGCTGAGGTCGAGAACGATCCACTGATAATGCCGCGTGGCGCCGTGGAGCTGCCGGGTGAGTTCGGCGAGGCGATCCGGGCGAAGCGATGCCATGCCGCCGCTGCCCGAACGTCCCGGCACGATATCGAACCCGCCGGCCTCGAAGCGCATGGCGGCGTCCGAGAGGGCGATTCGTTGCGCGACCACGTCGGCGATATCGTGCTTCGGAAGAATGCCGAGCTGGACGTCGACATTCGCGAGGCCAATGTCGGCATCGAACAGGAGAGGGCGCTGCTGCCCCCGCGCGAGCGCATGGGCGAGCGTGATCGAAAACCACGTCTTTCCGACGCCGCCCTTGCCGGAGCCGACCGCGAGGATTCGGCCCGGGCGCGGCGCGAACGGATTTGGCACCAACGACAGGCGCGGCGGCATCACGCGGTTCCTCCGATGGTCGGGCGGCGGCCGGCCTCATTCCATGCGCGGACCAAGAGACGCGCGAGCCCGACCGGGTTGAGCGGGCCGAGGCTTTCGAGAAGGTGCGGCGCCGTTCCCGCTTCCGAAAATGCGAGCGAGGCGGCATGGGCCGCGGCGAGGCAGCTGCCCAGGCGGCGTGCCGAATCGAGGCGCGTGGCAATCAACCGATTCGCGCCGATCTCGGCGAACGACTCGGCGGTCTCTGCCGCCTCGGTGCAGTCGAGCCCGGCGGGGAGGACGAGCACCATCTCCGCGCGGCTGGCCTCGCCATAGGTCCCGAGGGTCCGCATCTCATTTGGGGCGAACGGATTGGTTCCGACGCTGTCGATGAGAATGAGATCACGACGCCCGAAATCGGATAGGGCGGCGGCGAGTGCATCCGGATCCGCAGCGACGCAGGCCCGCACCTCAAAATGCTTCGCGAGGTCCGCGAGCTGATTGGCCCCGCCTGTGCGCACGCAGTCGGTGGTCACGATGCCGACGGTCTTGCCCTCGACGACCGCCCGCGCGCCGAGCTTGGCAAGCGTGACCGTTTTTCCGGCCCCGGGCGGACCCACCAGCATCACCGGTCGGGCCGATTGCGTGATTGGCTTGAACGTGAACAGGGCATCGAGCGCGCCGCCGAGGGCCAGGACCGAATCGCGCGTGTCGGCGTTTCGCGCCGCGCTGACCAGGAGCCCGGCGAGCCGCGCCGGCGTTCCGTGCCAGGCCAGGGTATCGCCAATCGTCGAACGAACCGACGCGTCGGGCCCCGCGGCAGCCGGATCGAACATGACCGTGTCCACGAAGTCGTCTTCCGGCTCCGGCCGGTCGATCGCGGCGACGACGCGGGTCTGACCGTCTTCATCGCCGTCTTGGACGGAGACGATGACGGCCGCCTCGCCGAGCTCGCGCCGGACTTGGGCCATCACATCGCCCAGACCCGATCCGAAATAGCTCTTGAGATGCATGGCCGCGTATCCGTTCAGATCTGTCCCAAGGTCTTGATGCGTGCCTTGGGATGAACCTCACTCTGCGACATGACCACGATCGATGGCCGAACCCGCTCGATGATCGAGCGGACAAAGGGACGGACCGTCGGACTGCACAGCAGCACCGGCGAGTCGCCAAGCATGGCGTGGCGCTCGAACGTGCTGCGGACTTGCGTGATGAATTCCTGCAGCCGCGACGGCGCGAGTGCGAGCTGACGCTCTTCACCGTTGGTCGCGATCGATTCGGCGAAAGTCTGTTCCCAAACCGGCGACAGCGTCACCAAGGGGATGAATCCCGCCGGACCCGTGTTGGTCTCGCTGATCTGCCGCGCGAGGCGCGCGCGCACGTGCTCGGTGATCGCGGTGACGCTGCGGGTCGTGCCGCATGCCTCGAAGACGCCCTCGAGAATGGCCGCGAGATCGCGAATCGATATGCGTTCCTGCAGAAGGTTTTGGAGGATGCGCTGAACCGCCGAAAGCGAAATCTGGGTCGGAATCAGGTCCGCCACCAGCTTCTGCTGGTCCCTGTCGATTTCGTTCAGGAGTTTTTGGGTCTCCGCGTAGGACAGGAGATCCGCCATATTGTCTTTGATGAGCTCGGTGAGATGCGTCGTGATCACCGTGGCGGGGTCGACAACGGTATAGCCTTTGAACATGGCTTCCTCGCGGCTCGGCTCCGCGATCCAGCGCGCGGGAAGGCCGAACGTCGGCTCCGTCGTGTCCTCGCCCTCGATGCCGATCGTGTCCCCCTTCGGATCCATCGCAAGCAGCATGTCCGGCCTCAGCTCGCCGCGGCCGACCTCCATCTCCTTGATGCGGATGACATAGGTGTTCTGCGGCAACTGCATGTTGTCCTGGATGCGCACCGCGGGCATGACAAAACCCATGTCACCCGCGAGTTGACGGCGTAGCGCCTTGATCTGGTCGGTCATGCGCTGGCCCTTGTGCTGATTGACGAGGCCGAGCAGTCCGTAGCCGAGCTCCAGGCGAATGAGGTCCATGCGGAGTGCCGAGGCGATCGGCTCCTCGGCTGCCGGCGCGGCGGCGCTGGCTGTGGCAGCCGTCTTCTCGGCCTCGGCCACATCGCCCTTACGCATGAGACTCCACGCGATGCCGCCCGTGATCGCCGACATGATGAAGAACGGCAGGGAGGGAATGCCAGGAAGCAGCGCCAGCACCGACATGAGCACGCCGCTCATCCCGAGCGCCCTGGGATAGCCGCCGAGTTGACCGAACAGCGCTTTGTCGGCCGAGCCGTCCATGCCGGACTTCGACACGAGCAGGCCGGCTGCGGTCGAGACGATGAGGGCCGGGATCTGCGTGACGAGGCCGTCACCGACCGTAAGGACGGTGTAGCTGTGTGACGCCTCGCGGAAGGACAGGCCCATCTGCGCGACGCCGATGATGATGCCGCCAACGATATTGATGAAGGTGATCAGCAATCCCGCGATGGCATCGCCGCGCACAAACTTCGCGGCGCCATCCATCGAGCCGTAGAAACTGCTTTCATCTTCGAGGAACTTTCGCCGCCGCCGCGCTTCCCCTTCGTCGATCAGTCCCGCCGACAGATCGGCGTCGATCGCCATTTGCTTGCCGGGCATGGCGTCCAAGCTGAAGCGCGCGGATACCTCCGCGATGCGTCCGGAGCCTTTCGTGATGACGATGAAATTGACGATGACCAGGATCGCGAACACGATCACGCCGATCACGAAATTCCCGCCCATGATCAGGGTGCCGAAGGCCTCGATGACGTGGCCGGCCGCCGCGGTGCCTTCGTGGCCGTGCGAAAGGATGAGCCGCGTCGAAGCCAGGTTGAGCGACAGCCGCAGCATCGTCGCGATGAGCAGAACGGTCGGGAAGGACGAAAAATCGAGCGGACGGCTGATGAACAGCGAGGTCAGCAGAATCAATACCGAGAACGTGATCGACAACGCCAAGGAGATGTCGAGCAACCATTTCGGCAGCGGAAGGATCAGGACGCTCAGGATTGCGATGATCCCGCAGGCGAGCGCGATATCGCCGCGGCCCAGCAGTTCGCCGAGGCGCCGGAGGAGGGATGCGCCTCGCCCGGTGGTCAGGCTGGCCTGTGCGGTATCGCTCACGATGGCAACGCCTATGGGTTAGAGGCTGACCCGCTCGGCGGCGCCATGGGCCGGAACCGCGATGCCTTGCTCGCTGTATTGTTTCAGCTTGTTCCGCAGTGTTCGGATCGAAATGCCGAGAATGTTCGCGGCGTGCGTCCGGTTGCCGAGACAATGGTGAAGCGTGTCGATGATGAGGTCACGCTCGACGTCGGCAACGGTCCGCCCGACGCGCGCCTGCGGTGCTTCGCCGGCCGTGCCGGGCGCATTCGCCGGGGCTGCCGGATCGGCCGGCGCCAGGAGCTTGCTCGTCAGAAGAATGGCCTCTGCGCCGATCTCCGGGCCCGAGGAAAGAAGGATGGCACGGTGCAGCGTATTCTCGAGCTCGCGCACATTACCGGGCCAGCTGTGGCTGCGCAGCTTCGCAATCGCCTCTGCCGACAGGGGGCGGACGGCGACGCCGTTCGCGTCCGAGTATTTCGCCACGAAATGCGCCGTGAGCGCCTCGAGGTCCTGCGGGCGTTCCCTGAGGGAGGGAACCTGCAGCGTCACCACGTTGAGCCGGAAATACAGGTCCTCCCGGAACCGACCGGCGCGCACATCATCCTCGAGATCGCGGTTGGTCGTCGCGATGAGACGGATATCGACCTTGACGGGTAGACTGCCGCCGACCCTGTCGATCTCGCGTTCCTGGATCGCCCGCAGGAGCTTGGCTTGCAGGCGCGGGTCGAGCTCGCTGATTTCGTCGAGAAGCAGCGTGCCCCCATTCGCCTCCTCGAACTTCCCGATCCGCCGCGCGACCGCGCCCGTGAAGGCCCCCTTCTCGTGCCCGAACAGCTCCGACTCCAGGAGGTTTTCCGGAATAGCCGCGCAGTTCACGGAGACGAAGCGCTGATCCGCCCGCCGGCTCTTGCGGTGCAGGTGGCGCGAGAGAATCTCCTTGCCGGTCCCGGATTCGCCGGTGATGAGGATGCTGGCATCCGATCCGGCGACCTGATCGGCAAGCTTGAGCAGCAGCGTCATCTTGGGGTCGCGATGGATGAGGGACGTGCTTTCTTCCGTCACCGCCGCGAGCACCGCGCCGATCAAGGCGGCGTCCGGGGGCAGTGGGATGTACTCCTGGGCGCCCGCCTTGATCGCGGCGACGGCCAAGTCCGCATCGGCGCCAATGCCGCATGCGACCACCGCAAGATTGATGCGTTCGCGATGAAGGCTGTCGATGAAAGCCGCGACGTCCAGCGTGACGTCGATCATGACCAGTTCCGCGCCTTGCCCGGACCGCAGGGCCGCGAGCCCGTGCTCGACGCTGTCGACGCAACTGACTTTGGCACCTTGAGCGATCGCGATCTTGGCAGCGGCGGTGATGTGGCCGCCGAGATGGCCGATGATAAGCAAGCGCATGGCGACGTGACTCCCGATCGTTCGCTTTATTCGTAGACGTGGACTTTGTCGGTCGGCGGCAGGATCGTGTTCAACAGCAACTGCAGCCGGCCCGGATGATTTCGGCTGCCGATGGCGGCCGATGTCATCAGATAAATCCGATTGAGAAGTGCTTCCTCCGCGGCATTGCGCTCCAGCTTCGCGGCGAGCGGCGAGAACACCATGCTGCCGAGAATGGCACCGTAGAATGTGGTGAGGAGGGCGATGGCCATGCTGGGGCCGACGGACGAGGGATCGGTCAGGTGGCCAAGCATCTGCACGAGACCGACGAGCGTACCGATGAGGCCCATGGCCGGCGCCACTTCGGAGGCCTTTCTCAGCACGCTTGCACTCTTGAGGTGACGGCCGTGTGTCGCGTCGATCTCAACGCGAAGAACCCGATCGATCTCATCGCCGGGCGTGCCATCGATGGCCATGGCCAGGCATTTGTGGAGAAAAGGAGCCGGCTTGAACCGCGGCAGCATGCCTTGGAGCGAGAGCACGCCCGTCTGGCGGGCCTGTTCGCTCAACCGCAGCATGAGAATCGCCGCATCATGCGGTGTCGGCATGCTGTGAAACACGGTCTTCACCAGCACGCGCTGCGTCCGAGCGATTTCGTCGAGCGAGAAGCAGATGGTCGTGACGGCAAACGTGCCGCCAAAGACGATGACGAGGCTCGGCAAATTGAGGAACGCGCCGAGCGAGTCGCCGAGCAGCATCGTTCCGGCGATGAGGCCGAACGCGCCAGCGAGCCCGATCAGGGTCGCGGCGTCGACGCGCGGCCGCGAAAGGCGGGCGGCGGCGTCGAGGGGGCGTCGTGCGGAACGCCGGTCGGTGTTGCCGATGGTGACCATCAGGCTGCCTTAGGTCCCGTCGCTCTTGATGATTTCGGTCATGGTCACGCCAAGGCGCTCGTCCACGACGACCACCTCGCCGCGGGCGACCAGGCGGTTGTTCACGTAGATGTCGATCGCCTCGCCGACTTTACGGTCGAGCTCGACGACGGCGCCCCGGCCGAGCTTGAGGAGCTGGTGGACCTGAAGCGTCGCGCGTCCCAGCACGGCCGAAACCTGCACGGGGATGTGATACACCGCCTCGAGGTCTTTGGCGGTGTATCGGGTGCTGGAGTTTTCATCGGGGCTCTCGCCCTGACTCTCGCCCTGACCATCGCCCTGAGCCGGAGCTTGAGCCTCGCTCGTGGCGGCATCACCCATTTCCGCCAGGTTGAGAGCGGTGCTCTCGCCCGCCGCGGCGTTCTGCGGTGTTTCCGTGTTTTCAGCCATATGACCCTCCTTAATTTCCGGCGTCCGTCGGTTGAGCCGATGGGTCCGGAACATCCGTTCGATTGGTCAAGGCCCGAACGAGACAGGCCTCGATGTCGTTCCACAGGCGGCCGGCGTCGCGATCGGCGCCGCCATCGGCCCACTCGACGCGGCAGTCCGCATGACCCAGCGCCTGATCGGCCAACAGAACGACCCCGCCGGGAAATCCGGCATTCGCGGCGATGTCGGCCATGCGTGATTGAATGGGATCGAGCAGCGCTTCCGGCACCCTCACAACCACGCGGGGCTCGTCGGGCGCGCGCGCAAGACACTCCTTCACCACCGATTCGATCTCGTCCAGCCCGTGCCGTTGCGCGTAGACCGGAAAAATCTTCCTCATCGACGCGGCCGCGATCTCGACCGCGGTCCGCTCGGCCTTGGCCGACGATTCCTTCTGCGCCGCTGAGAGTTCGCCAAGGCGCCGGCCAATCGCGCCGAGCGCTTGCGCGGATAGGTGTTCGGCCTCGGTCCGCGCCTGTGCCAGCCCGGCGACCCGTCCGCGCTCCTCGGCGCCGGCCAGATCCGCTTCGGAAAAGCGGGGCTCGTGCCGTTCGGCCGCGCCACGATCGTCGAAGTCGACGTCGAAAAGGAACTTGGCGTCCTCGGCCGTGCCGCTCGTTCGCCGGTCAATAGACAAGCTCGTCCTCGCCCTTGTTGCTTGTGATCACGATCTCGCCTTTGTCGGCCAGGTCTTTGGCGACGGTGACGATGCCCATCTGAGCCTCGTCGACATCCTTCAGACGAACGGGGCCGAGCGCCTCCATGTCCTCGCGCAGCATCTTGGCGGCGCGTGTCGACATGTTGCCGAAGAACAGGCTCTTCAGCGTATCCGTCGCACCCTTGAGCGCGATCGGCAGCTTGGCCTTGTCGACGCCGCGCAGGAGAGTCTGGACGCTCGTTCCGTCGAGCCGCGTCAGATCCTCGAAGGTAAACATGAGCGCCCGGATGCGCTCCGCCGAATCTTTGTTGCGCTCTTCGAGCGACTCGAGGAACCGCACTTCGTTGTTGCGGTCGAGATAGTTGAAGATTTCGGCCATCACTTCGTGGGCATCGCGACGGTTGGTCCGCGCGAGATTGCTCATGAATTCGGTGCGAAGCGTCCGCTCGACGTCGTTGATGACCTCTTTCTGCACCACCTCCATGCGCAGCATGCGCATGACGACTTCCATCGCGAGGCTGTCCGGCAGGAGGCTCAGCACGCGCGCGGCGTTTTCCGGCTTGATCTTCGTCATCACGACCGAGATCGTCTGCGGGTACTCGTTCTTCAGGTAATTGGCGAGGACCTCTTCATTGACGTTGCCGAGCTTGTCCCACATCGTCCGGCCGGCGGGACCGCGGATTTCCTCCATGATATTGTCGACTTTTTCGTCCTGAAGCACCTTGCGGAGGAGGCGCTCCGTGTTCTCGATGTTGCCGAGAACCGATCCCGTCGACGTGATCCGGGTCGTGAAGTCCATGAACAATTCCTCGACGACCTCCGACTTCACGCTGCCGAGGGCGGCCATGGCCTGCGAGATCTCCTTGATCTCGTCCTCGTGAAGCTGCTGAAACACCTTGGCGGCCTTCTCTTCGTTCAAGGCGAGCATCAGGATCGCGGCCTTGTCGGGGCCGGTCAGCTTGCGGAAATCGGATTTGAGGTTTGACATGATGCGTATCGCAGGTCTCAGGTCTGCTCGATCATCCAAGTGCGGATGATGTTCGCTGTTTCAGTGGGATGGCGGTCCACGATCTGGCCGATCTTCCGGACGGAGGAGGCGCGGACGCGGCCCTCGATGTTCTGGATGTCGATCATTTCGTTTTCATCGATGAAATCGTCATCCGGCGGCGGGAGCGCGGCGGCGCTTGCGTCGGTGAGTGCCGCGTGCCCGGCCGTGCCGTCCGCGTGTGGTGCGGCGAGTTGCGGCACCAATTGCGGTTGACCCGCCGTTGCCGGTGCGCCCAGCAACCGCTTCAGGGTCGGTCGGACGACGAGCAGCATCGCCAGGAGGCTGATGATCAACAGGACCATCGTCTCCGCGAATTTCATGTAATCCGAGAAGCCGATTCCGTCGAGGAATGATCCGCTGCCCTCCGGAATGGCATCGGGTTCCGCGAACTGCATGTTCACGACTTCGACGGTGTCGCCGCGCTTGGCGTCGAACCCGACCGCCGACTTCACCAGCGTGCCGATCTGGTCGAGTGTCGCCTGTTCCTGAGGCTGGTATGTCCGCGCGCCGTCGGCGACGGTCGTGTATTTGCCGTCGACGAGCACCGCGACCGAGAGGTGTTTCACGCTTCCGGTCTCGCGGATGTGACTCTTGACGGTCTTGGAGATCTCGTAGTTGACGACTTCTTCGCTCTTGGACGAGGCGTTGCCGGTACGGGATCCGTTGGTATTCTTGGTCTCGCCGGACGGCAGGTTTTCGGTGACGGATACGGCGGTTTGGTCGGTGCCGTCCTTCGTATCGCT
>JBGPGW010000019.1:0-22047 GCA_041484095.1 Alphaproteobacteria bacterium
GCGCGACGCCATGTAATGCGGGAAGTCGTCGAGGCCGTAATGCGAGGGAATCTCGACGACCGAGCCCTTGCCGTTCGAGAGGATGTAGGGGATGTCGTCGCCGAACAGTGACGCGTCATAGGCGAAGCCGTCCTCGACCAGGAAATCGAGGGTATTGACGGAGAATTTATAGACAGGCGCCCGGATGCCGCGCGGTTTCTGCCCCGTCATCTTGACGATGACCTCGCTCGACCGCTGCATCCAATAGCGTTCCTCTTCCGGCGGCAGTTCGTTCGGATGCTCATGGAGGTAGCCGTGATGGGCGATCTCGTGGCCGTCCCTAAGGATCAGCTCGACCGCTTTGGGGTAGCGCTCCATGCACCAGGCCGGAAGGAAGAACGTCTGCTTCATCCCAAAACGGCGATACAGCTCGACGAGCCGCGGCACCGCCACGTCCGGGCCGTAACGCAGCATGGACAAGGCGGCCACGCGCGTGTGCGCGCTCGAATGGTGGGCGAGATGCAGGATGCTATCCGCGTCCATGTCGAACGTGAAGGCGACTGCGCAGCGCGCGCCGTTGGGCCAGGGAACCGGATTGGAGATCACGAAACACCTCGCGTCGAAGGAGGAATCGGTGGCGGGCGAAGCGTACAATGCGCGGGTACCCGCGTCGATTCGTGTGGCTGCGGATGAGCGATCGAGGGCGGCCCGGCCGGCCCCTCAGGTAAGGGGCCGGTCCAAAAGCCTTTGGCAGGAATGCATTCCCCGCGAATACGGAGGGATATCGGGGGATTAACCGAATTTCACTTGTGGATAACGGGGTGGGGAGGGCAGAAAAGACACGTCATGCCGCTATAGGGAGACGACAGCATGAACCTTCGCTCTTGGATCCGGGCCACGGCCTTTGCGGCCACCCTGTCGCTTGGCGCCGGTCTCGTGGCTGCGGCGCCGCTCACGGGGGCCAAGCCGGCCTCGCCCCAGCCAGCCGCCGACAAGCTGAGCCCGGGGCTCGCGGTCAACTACAACTACGCCATGTTCCAACATGTCAGCGAGGTCCCGAAGGCGGGGAAGGGCAAGCCGGGCAAGCCGCTCGCCAATCTCGATCACAAGACGGATACGGGCAACGTGCTGACCGCGGATGCATCGATGGGCGTGGGCGCCCTCATCACCGGATTCATCAAGCTCGAGAAGCCCGGGACCTATGTCTTCAAGGTGCTGTCGAATGACGGTGTCAAGCTGACCATCGGCGGCGTCTTGATTCACGAGGATCCCGGCGTTCATTCCGACACGATGTCTCCGCCCGTCGAGCTCGCGATCACCGAGCCGGGCTGGTATCCCTTCGCGGTCGATTATTTCCAGCGCAAGGGAACCTCGGCGCTCCGGGTGTATTGGACGCCGCCCGGCGGCAGCGAAGCGATCGTGCCGCCCGAGGCCTTCGCGCATCCGAAATCCTAGACCAGCCGGCCCCCAGAACGCACCCGACCCCCAGGGGAAAACGCGGGCGGCCTGAGCGCGCCTGCCGCCCTAGAGATCGATGCCGCGGCGCGCCGAGGCGCGCTTCCATTTCGTGCCGATCGTATCGTCGAAAATGAGATCATCGTCCGCCGGCACGGTGAACCAGGTGCCGAGTCGTATTTCGTCCTCGAGTTGGCCAGCCCCCCAGCCGGCGTAACCGAGCGCGAAGAGGCTGCGGCGCGGGCCGTGACCCTCGGCGATATCGCGGACGATTTCCGGCTCAGCCGTCAGCGCGATCCCGTCCGTCACCTTGAGCGTGCCCGCGCGTCCATAATCGGTCGAGTGCAGGATGAAACCCAGGCTCGGTTCGACCGGACCGCCGTAGTGGATGGCCATCTCGCCCTTCGCATGATCGGGGTCGAGACCGAGCGTCTTCATGACTGTGGTGATCGGCTGTATGCCCAAGCGGCGGTTGATGATAAGGCCGAAGGCGCCGGATTCGTCATGTCGAACGAGAAAGACGACGGTCTCGGCAAAGCGCGGGTCGGGCATGCCGGGTTCCGCCACCAGCAACTGACCGGCGAGCGAGGATGTATAGTCCGCCGCCGCGCAAGGAACGGCGCCGAGCGCACTCAGAGAGAGCGAGGCGAGGATGAGCCGGAGAAGGCGCATGATCCCGTCGGCGGCGGCGAGAGTATTAGTCCGCGCCGGCGATCGACGGGTCCATCGGATAGCGAACGTAGAAGATCCGCGCCTTGCTGTCGGTCTCGAGCGTGAAGCTCGTATTCGCGGGAATCCACAGCACGTCGCCGGGATTGCAGTTGAATACTTCGCCCTTCGAGGTCGAGCGGAACTGCCCCTCCAGCACGACGATGATTTCATCGTAGTCGATGGTCGAGGGAATGGTGTTCTTCTCGATCTCGAGGATACCGGCGCCGATCGTCTTCGAAAGCTTGGTCCCGACCAGGCGCGCGATCCGCGTGCCGGAAACACCCTTCCAAGCGTCCCAGCCGGTCTGTCCTGCCCTAAGCAATCGCATCTTCGACATGTCGCACCTTCCCAGCGTTCAGGATTACTCGACGCACCTTAGTATGGGTCCCGAGGCCGGGCAAATGGCCGGCCCGTCACGGACGCGCCATCAAGCCGCCGTCGACGATGAGCTCGATGCCGGTGATATAGGACGCCTTGTCGGACAGGAGAAACAGGCACGCATTCGCCTGATCTTCGATCGTCCCGAGGCGGCCGAGCGGGATGTGCGCCGCGACGCGCGCTTGGGCCTCGGGCTTCCCGTCCCAGCGCGCCTGCATCGGCGACATCGTCGGCCCCGGCAGCAGCGCGTTTGAGCGGATGCCGTCACCTGCATACTGGATCGCGATGGATTTGGACAGGGCGAGGAGGCCCGCCTTCGAGGCCTGATAGGCGTCCTGCGGGACGGGATCGCCGCGCAGGCATTGGATCGAGGAGATGTGCACCATCGCGCCGCCCCCGGCGCGACGCATGAGCGGCACGGCATGGCGAACGGTGTGGACGCAGGCGGTGAGATTGATCGCCAATACGCGGTTCCAGACGTCGATCTCGATTTCGGTGGCCGAGCGATCGCGATCGAGCCACAGCACGCCGGCCGCATTCACGAGGTAGTCGAGCCGGCCCGTCGCGCGTTCGGTCTCGGCGAAGGCCGATGCGACGAAATCCGGGTCGGTCAAATCGCCCTGACAGAACAGTGCGCGGCCCGGCATGCGGTCGAGTGCCTCGGGGCGCGGCTTCGCATCGATGAGCGTGACATGCGCGCCGCCCGCGAGAAGATCGCGCGCGATGGCGAGACCCATGCCGCCGCCGGCCCCGGTGACGAGTGCCGTCTTGCCCGTGAAACTCATGATCGCCTCCTTCGTGTTATAGGCATCCGCCCGGCGCCGGGCCAGGCCAGCGCACCAGGTGACAAGCGCGGCGGATATCGCCACCATAAGGCGAGAAGGCGATCCCTCTCACAGCGCGAGTCATCATGGCCTTTCGCGTCGCCATTGGCGGCATTTGGCACGAGACCAATACCTTCGCGCGCGGGCGGACGACGCTCGATGACTTCCGAGCCTATCAGTTCGCGACGGGGAGAGAGCTGCTCGATCGCTATCGCGGCACGGGCACGGAGCTCGGCGGGATGATCGAGTGGGCCAGCGCGACCGGCATCGAACTCGTCCCGACCCTGTTCGCCGGCGCGGTCCCGTCCGCGACGATCGCGCGGGATGCCCTCGACGCCATGTGCGGGGATCTCGTGGCCCGCGTGAAAGCGGCAGGGCCGCTCGACGGCGTCCTCCTCGTTCTCCACGGTGCTGCCGCGGCCGAGGGGATCGATGATGCGGATGCGCATGTGCTGGCGGAGCTGCGCGCCGCCGTCGGCCCGCGCTGCCCGATCGCCGCGACCTTCGACTTTCACGCCAATCTCGGCGCTGCCATGGTCCGGCACGCCGATGTCCTCGTCGGCTACGACACATTCCCTCACATCGACATGGCGGAGCGCGGGCGCGAGGCGACGGAGTTGCTGGAGCGCATGCTCGGCAACGCCGCCCGTCCGGCCCGGGCGCTTCTCAAGCTGCCGCTGCTCACGGTTCCGCAGATGCAGGCGACCGGCCTGCCGCCCCTCAGCCGTCTCTACGAGCGGTTGCACGCGATCGAATCGGCGGCCGGCCGGTGGTGCGGCTCGATCGCGATGGGCTTTCCCTATGCCGACGGGCCCGAGCTCGGCGCCGGCGTTCTGTTCTATGCCGACGAGCAGGCACAGGCCGATTCGGCCGTCCGGGTTCTCGCAAACGAGCTTTGGGCGGCGCGCGAGGATTTCGTGCCGATGCTGACGCCGGTCGAGGAGGCCGTGGCGGCGGCGATGGCCTCGGCGGAGACTCCGGTCATCCTCGTCGACGCGGCGGACAATGTGGGCGGCGGGGCCGCGGGCGACGGCACGGTCCTGCTCGCGTCTCTCCTCAAGGCGCGCGCGCAAGGCGCCGTCGTCGTCATCGCCGATCCCGCCGCCGTGGCCAAGGCGGCGGCTTCCGGCGAGGGCGGATCGTTCGAGGGGGAGATCGGCGGCAAGCAGGACGATCAGCACGGCGCACCCGTCCCCATCAAGGGCCGCGTCCGGCTGGTCCGCGACGACGCGCGCTATCGCCATACCGGCAGCTACATGCGCGGTTATGAAACGTCGATGGGGCCGAGCGCCGTCATCGACGTCGATGGCGTCGCGGTCGTGCTCACGGCGCGGCGGACGATGCCCTTCGATGACGGCCAGTTGCGCTGCCTCGGCATCGTGCCGGAGGCGCAGCGCATCATCGTCGTCAAATCCGCCCTGGCCTGGCGCGCGGCTTACGGCGCCGTGGCGAAGCGCGTCATCGTCGTCGATACGCCGGGGGTGGGGGCTTCGAATGTGGCGCGGCTCAATTACCTCCGGCGGCCCCACCCGATGTTTCCGCTCGAGCGTGACGCGCAGTTTTCGGCCTATACCCGGTAAGACCTAAGCGAAGGAGCAGCCGCCATGGCCATTCCCAAAGACGTCGTGTTCGGTCCCGAGGAATTCGAAGGACGCCGGCGCCGCGTCCGCGAGGCGATGGCCAAGCGCGGCATCGACACGCTCGTCATCCATTCCGCGCCCAACATCTACTATCTCTCCGGGCATCACACGATGAACCTGTGGGACTACCAGTGCCTGGTGCTGCCCAGCGCGGGTGAGCCCTTCATGGTGCTCTGGCAGTTCGAACGCGGATGCTTCGAGATGACGGCGGGACCGTGCGGCGTCGACTACTACGACACGGGCGCCGATTTCGTCGCGGAAACGAAGGCGTCGCTCGAGCGGCGCGGCCTGCTCAAGGGCACGATCGGGCTCGAGGACAACAGCCGGTATCTGACACCCCAGCTTCACGCGAAGCTCACGGCGGCGTTGGCACCCGCGAAGGTGGTGGGCTGCTCGACCGTGGTCGAGCTCGTGCGCGTGGTGAAGAGCGAGGCCGAACTGGCGCTCATGCGCCGGGCCGCCGCGATCACGGATGATGCAATCGAGGCCGCGTTCGCCGTGATCCGGGACGGTGTGAGCGACTCCCATGTCTGCGCGGTCGCGGCCCAGACGCTGATCGAGGCCGACAGTCTGGCCTTCTCCGTCCATCCCATGGTGTGCAGCGGCTACAAGTCGGGCATGCCGCATAACGGCAACAACGGGCGCACGATCCGGACGGGCGAGACCGTCTTTCTCGAATGGTCGCCTTCGCTTCACTGGTACCACGCGCCGATCATGCGCACGGCCGTGGTCGGCCCGCCCGCACCGAAAGTGGCGGATTTCGCGAAGCGCGCCGCCGCGACGGTCGAGGACATGGTGGCCGTCGCCAGGACGGGCGTCGCCGCCTCGGCCGTTGCCGAAGCCGGCCGGAAGCGCGTGTCGGAGATCCGCAAGGAGATCCTGTTCCACGACGTCTATGGCTATCCCGTCGGCATCGGGTTTCCGCCGACCTGGGCGGAGGAATCGGGTTTCGGCCTCATGGTCAACAATCACCGGCCGCTCGAGACCAATATGGTGTTCCACATTCCGATGACGCACCGCCTGTTCGGCGAGTGGGGCGTCGGGCTTTCGCAGTCGATCGTGATCAAGGAAAAGGGCTGCGAGGTGCTCTCGCGAACCCCGCTCGCGCTCAAGATCGTGGGTTAGCGAAGCCGGAATGGCAGGGCGCCGCCTTCCCTAGATCCCGACGATCGCCTCTCCGCCATTGGGCGAGATGACCTGGCCGGTGATGAATGCCGATTCGGCGGAGGCGAGGAAGGCGACGGTGTGGGCGACCTCCTCGGGCTCGGCGTAGCGGCCGAGGGGAATCCGCTCGGCCGAGATCCGCCGCATCCGCTCTGGCCCGCGCGCGATGGTCGCCGCCGTGACGATGTGGCCCGGTGCGACCACGTTGACGCGGATGCCCCAGGGTGCGAACTCCCGCGCCCATGCTTTGGTCAAGCCGAGGATCGCGGCTTTGGCACCGTTGTAATGGGAGTCCGTCGAATCAGCGATCATGCCGTTGATCGAGGAGATGTTGATGATCGAGCCGCGTCGGCGCGCCTTCATGCCCGGCACGATCGCCTGGGTCGCGAAGAACGTGCCTTTGACATGGACCGCGAACATGCGGTCGAAATCCGCCTCGGTGATCTCCTCGAACAACCGGCCCTGATCGATCCCGGCGTTGTTCACGAGAATGTCGATGGCACCCGCCTCGCGCTCGATCTCGGCGGCGCGGCGCCTGAAGTCGGCGCCGTCGGCGATGTCGTTCACGATCACCCAGGCGCGCTGGCCTGTCGCGCGAATAGCCGCCGCCGTGTCTTCGGCCGTCCGGGCGGCGATGTCGTGGACGATGATCGCGGCGCCGCGCGCGGCGAGGGTGAGCGCGTAGGAGCGGCCGAGCCCGCCGCCCGATCCCGTGACGAGGGCGACGGCCCCATCGAGCTGCCCCGCGCGGCCGGGCGCGGGCGTCACGGCTTGATCCCGCGGGCGGCGAGCGCGGCCAGAACGTCTTCCTTGCCGACGCGCCCGTCGGACCCGCTCGGCGTGATCGAGGCGAGGTCGAGCCCATGTTCGGCGGCGAGACGTCGTGCGACGGGCGTTGCCTGGAGTGTGCCGGTCTGGGGCGGCGAATCGGGCGCCTTCTCATGCCGTGCGGCGACGCCGCTTGCCGTGGCATGGTCCGCGGGGGGTGCCGTCCCCGTGCTTCGTGCGGGAAGATTCGCTGCCGCCTCACCCGCGACGGTAATCCATCCGAGCGTCGCGCCGATTTCGACCGTTTCCCCCGTCTGGCGATCGATTCGTGCGAGCACGCCCGAGGCCGGGGCTTCGAGCTCGACCGTCGACTTGTCCGACTCGACCGCGAGCAGCGGCTCGCCTTGCGTGACCGCTTCGCCCTCGCGCTTCATCCAATCCGCGATGCGGCCCTGATCCATGGTCTGCGTGAGACGCGGAAGAAAGATCTCGGTCGGCATGGCGCGGGCGCTCAGGCGAGGAGCCGCCGCACCGCCGCGGCGATGCGCGCCGCGTTGGGCCGGTGGAGCGCTTCGAGCATCGGGGAGGCCGGAATGGGCGTGTTGGCGCCCGCGACGCGCACGACCGGGCCGTCGAGGTCGTGGAACGCCTCCTCGGCGATGAGGGCCGCCATCTCGGCACCCCAGCCGGATCGTTTCGTCGCCTCGTGCACGATCACGGCGCGGCTCGTCCGCGACACCGATTCGAGGATGCGCACCTTGTCGAGCGGGACGAGCGTCCGGGGGTCGATCACTTCGGCCTCGATGCCGTCATCCGCGAGCTCTGTCGCGGCCGCGAGCGCCTCGGCCACCATGGCGCCGATCGCGACGATGGTGACGTCGCGCCCCCGACGCTTGATGTCGGCCAGGCCGAGCGGCACGGCCGTCTCGGCGCGGGGCACCGGGCCCTTCTGCGCGTAGCACATCTTCGATTCGATGAAGAGAACCGGATTGTCGTCGCGAATGGCGCTTTTCAGGAGGCCATACGCATCCGACGGCGTCGAGGGCATGACCACGATCAGGCCCGGCACATGCGTGAACCAGGACTCGAAGCTTTGCCCGTGCTGTGCCGCGGTCGAGCGGCCGCTCCCGCCCTGCGTGCGGAAGACCACCGGCACCGACACCTGCCCGCCCGACATGTAGCGAAACTTGGCGGCCTGGTTGACGATCCCATCGGCGCAGAGCGCGAGAAAGTCGATATACATGATCTCCGCCACCGGGCGCATGCCGGCGAGCGCCGCGCCAACAGCCGCCCCCACGATCGCTGATTCGGAGATGGGCGTGTTCCGCACGCGGGCGATTCCGTGCTTGTCCGAGAGCCCCTTCGTCACCTTCCAGCTGCCGCCGAAGGGGTCGGCGATGTCCTCGCCCAACAGGAACACGCTGGGGTCGCGCGCAAGCTCCTCGTCGAGTGCGCGGTTGAGCGCCTCGCGCACCGTCATCTCGACCGTCATGATGCGCCCCCCTCGCGGACGTCGATTCCGACGAAGATGTCTTCGTACATGCTGTCGGCGGATGGCGGCGGTGCGGCCTTCGCGTGTTCGACCGCGGCCGTGATCTCGCCGGCGACGTCCCGGTCGATGGTCTCGAGAAGCCGCGCATCGGCGACGCCCGAGCGCATCAGCCGTTCGCGGTGATGCACGATGCAATCGCGCGCGCGTGTCGCGGCGAGCTCTTCTTTGCTGCGATAGGGCTGATCGGCGTCGCCCACATGGTGCCCATACCAGCGGTACGTCTTGCAGTTGATGAGGCTGGGTCCGTCGCCCTCCCGCGCGCGCGCGATGGCCGCCGCGCATGCCTCGTGCACGGCCGTGACGTCGATCGCATCGACGCTCACCCCCGGCATGCCATAGGCCTTGGCGCGCTCCGCCACGTCGGCGACCGCGTGGGTCGCGGCCTGCGCCGTCGATTCCGCCCAGGCGTTGTTGTGGCACACGAACACGACCGGCAGCCGCCAGACCGAGGCGAGGTTGAGGCCTTCGTGGAAGAAGCCCTGATTGACCGCCCCGTCGCCGAAGAAGCAGACCGCGACGCGCCGCTCGCCGCGCAACTTGATGGCGAGCGCCGCGCCCGTCGCGATCGGAATGCCGGCGCCGACGATGCCGTTCGCGCCGAGGATGCCGAGCGTGAAGTCCGCGATATGCATGGAGCCGCCTTTCGCGCGGCAATACCCCGTCTCCTTCATGAACAACTCGTCCATCATGCGCGTGAGGTCGGCGCCCTTGGCGATGATGTCGTTGTGGCCGCGATGGGTGCTGGTGATGTAATCGTCAGCCGTCAGGCCGTAGCACGCGCCGACGCTCACCGCCTCCTGACCGATCGAGAGATGAAGCACGCCCTCGATCTGGCCGCGTTGGTACAGCTCGTGGCAGGTGTTTTCGAATTGCCGGATGCGCGTCATCCGGCGGTACATCTCGAGGAGAGCGTCGTTCGGGAGGGGCATGGAGACCTCTATCGGTCGCGATGGCTGAGATGATCTCTGAGGGTGACGCAAAAGAAAAGGGCCCGCACCGATCGCCTCGGCGCGGGCCCCTTGTCACCTGCCGCTGTGAATTATTCGCACGGCGGCGTGCGCTACTTCTTGTAGGGCGAATAGATCTTCTTCGGGTTCTTGCCGAGCTCGAAGGCGTCGCTCACGCTGACGTACTGGTACACGCCGAACTTGTACTCCCCGCAGTCGCCGTACTTGCTGCAGGTCATCGGACCCTGGAGGCCTTGAAGGCCCTTGGTCGCGAAGATCGCGTCGCGCAACGCCTTGCGGCCGATATAGGTGTTGCCGTCCTTGTCGGTCTTCGCGACCTTCTTGATCGCCTCGACCGCGATGAGGCCGGCGTCATAGCCGTTCTGGTGGAAATTGCCGATCGGGTTCTCGCCGAACTTCGCCTTGTACTTCTTGACGAAGTTGGGATAGCCCGGGCCGAGGAGTGCAGGATCCGAATCTTGGATCGCGAGCTTGAGCTTGAGTACCGCGTCGCCAGCAAGATTCTTGAAGTCGGCCTGAATGCCACCGTCGGCGCCGACGAGCGTCACTTTCTCGAGCCCGGAGACTCCCGGCGCTTGGCGCGTGATGTGGGCCATTGCCGCGGCGAAGATCGGCATGAAGACCAGGTCGGGCTTGTCGGTCGCGACCTTGGTCAACATCGGCTTCATGTCCGTGTCGGTCGGTGACACGGCCTCGATGGACGTCACCGTGCCGCCGAGCTTCTTGAAGTTGTCGGCGAAGGCCTGTGCGAGGCCTTGGGCGTAAGGACTGCCATCGTGGATGGCGGCCGCCTTCTTCGCCTTTTCCACATTGTAGGCCCACTCGGCCGTCAGGCGGCCCGCCTCGAGATCGCTATAGATGGCGCGGACAAAGCCGTCATAGTCTTTCGACCGGTCGGGGGCCGAAAGCTTCGGCGCCGTCGGCGAGATGCCGATCGACGAAATGCCGGCCTTCCACAGGATTGGCGCGCCGGGAACGGTCGCACTCGAGCAGGCTTCGCCAAGCGCCACTGGGATCTTCTGATTGGCCGCGAGTTTCGTCGCCGCGATCTGCCCGCCTTCTGCGCTGCACTGGCCGTCTTCCGCGACGATCTTGATCGGATGACCGATCAGCTTGCCGCCAAGGTCGTCGGCGAGGATTTGGACTGCTCTCAACTCATCAAGCCCCAAAGCGGTGTCGGGACCGGACAAGACAGTGTAGACGCCGATCTGAATCGGCTCGCCCTTCGAGAGCTTGATCACGCCGATCTCGTCCGTGACCGGGCCCTTCGTCTCCGCGGCAATCGCCGCGACGCCGAACGCGGCCGCACCCAAAAGCGCCAACGCGGCGGTCGATTTCAGCATTCCTGACAGGTTCATCCGCTTCTCCCTTCGTTGCCTCATTCTTGTCCGGATGCGGTGGAGGCGTTCCTCCTTTCGCATCGTTCCGCCGAACAGGCGTCGAGCGCGCGTTCTCTCAACACTTCGCCGCTCGATCGGTCTGCCGGGACATTTGGAATTCAAGCCGGCGGCGCCGTGGGATCATTGTGTCGGCCTCGCTCGACGGGACGCAAGCGGCTTCTCCACCAATCGCGAATGTGGTTTGTGCAGCATGAATGGCCCGCTGGGCTGACGCGCTTCGCTCCCCACTATCCTTGGCGAGCGGGGTTCTGTGAGCGCCTAGGAATAGATTTTGCGGGGATTCCACCCAAGAACCGTTGCTCCGATGGTTCGCTGGGCAAGGGGGACGATCGCCATGCGCAGCATCTATTTGATCGAGGCTGCTGAGCGCCTGTCTTTTTCCCGTCATGGACGCGATCGCGAAGCATCTCGGCGCGGAGCATCACGTCGCCCAGATCGTCTGGGCCCGTTACGTCTTCCACGTGCTGGTCGTCGCCGCTCTCCCGCTGCGCCTGCAGGTCATGCGCTATGCCAAGACGCGGCGGCCTCCATGCTCGCCCCCTTCAGCCACGCGCAGATCGTCGTCGGCCCCGCGATCGGCAATCTCTGGTTCGGCGACCGTCCCGACCTCTGGACCAATCATCGGGGCCGCAACGATCGTCGTCTGCGGTCTTTCTCCGGCCTATCGCAAGACGCGCGGGACCGGTGACAGCGAACAGGCGAGCGTTTAGTCTCGTCCCGAATCACACATCGCCAAACGGGAGAATGGGAATGACCGAGCCGCTCAACGCCGCCGAACTTGCCGATCTTCGCAAGTTCGACACCCCCACGATCTGCAACATCCTCGAGATCGTGGCGCCCGACCGCCGCGCGCGCGGCTTCACGATCCACCATCTCCACTGCATTTTCCCGAGCCTGCCCCCGATGGTCGGCTATGCGCGGACGGCGACAGTGCGCGCGAAGGAGCCCGGCCCCCTGAAGGGCGAGGCGTATCGCGACCTTCGCTTCCGTTATTTCGATTACGTCGGCAACGGGCCTTCGCCGCGCATCTCGATCATCCAGGATCTCGACGACAGTCCGGGGTTCGGATCGTTCTGGGGCGAGGTGAATTCAAACGTGCACAAGGCGCTCGGCTGCCTCGGCGTCGTGACCAATGGCAGCGTCCGCGACCTCGACATGATCGCCGAGGGATTTCAGCTCATCGCCGGAGTCGTCGGGCCCTCGCATGCGTATGTGCATCTCGTCGACTTCAACTGCGAGGTCAACCTCTCCGGCATGATCGTGCAGCCGGGCGACCTCATCCACGCCGACCGCCACGGGGCCGTCGTCATTCCGCATGCGGTCGCGCGTGAGATTCCCAAGGCCGCGGACAAGCTCATCCGCCGCGAGGACGTCATCATCAAGGCCGCGAAGAGGCCGGGGATCACGGTCGCCGAACTCAAGCAGGCCTACATCGACGCCGACAAGATTCACGCCTAGAGCGGCGGGGCGGCGTCCTAGCCCGTCATCAGGACGCCGCCGTTGATCTGCAGGATCGCGCCGTTGGTGTGACCGGCGCGGGGATCGGCGAGGTAGCGCACGGCGTGCACGATCTCGTCCATGGTGCCGAGACGGCGCTGCGGGTTGACCGCGCGGATCTTCTCGATCGTCGAGGCGCCGAATTTCGACGCCATGCGCCCTTCGATGGGACCGGGTGCCACGGCGTTGCAGGTGACGCCGTGCTTCGCGCCTTCGAGCGCGTAGTTCTTGGTCAGCGCATGCACGCCTGCCTTCGACGCGCTATAGGCCGGATGGACGCCGAGCCCGCCGAGCTGGCCCGACAGCGATCCGATATTCACGATGCGGCCCCCCGTGCCGGCCATGGCCTTCAGGGCCGCCGCGCATCCATGAAACGTCCCCGTCAGATTGACCGCGATGATGCGGTCCCAATGCTCGGGATCGGCCTCGATGATGTGGGCCTTCTCGAAGGTACCGGCGGCGTTGACCCACACGGAGAGCCGGGTCTCGCGGGCGGCGCGCTCGGCGAGGGCGAAGACGGCGGCGCGCTCGGTCACGTCGAGACCGACGGGGATGAGCCCCTCGCGCTTCGGCACGGCGGCGAGATCGGCGCCGTAGACGCGAAAGCCGTCGGCAAGAAAGCTCTCCGCAATCGCGAGTCCCATGTCGCCGGCGGCTCCGGTGATCACGACGCCTTCGGGCCTCGGCTGTTGCGCGGATGGGGCGGTCATGTCCGTGTCCCTTGATGGCGTTGAGATGATTCGCGACCCCCTACTCTAGCAGACGGGGCCGGGATTGGCCGACTGGTCGCGCGCGAATATCCGTCGCGCGGCAGGCATGTTGAAGACCGGTGATCAAGCGACTACCGTCGACGGGTCAACAGGGAGGACAGGGTATGGCCGAGCCAGACGATGGACACGCGGTGCCGACCGTTCAGATCGACAATGAGCGCGTGCGCGTCACCCGGTGGGATTTCGCACCCGGTGCCGCGACCGGCTATCACCGTCACGAACTCGACTATGTCATCATACCGCTCGTCACGGGACAGCTGGGCCTGAGCGGGCCGGCGGCCGGCGCCACCTGCGCCGACTTGGCGGCCGGGCGGTGTTATTTCCGGCAGGCTGGCGTGGAACATGACGTGAAGAACGTCAACGGATTTCCCTTCGCCTTCGTCGAGGTCGAATTGAAAGGCCGCGGCTGAGCGAAGATCGCGCGCGGCCCGGCTAAAGGCGCATAGGCTTCCGCATGCGGTCGATCAAGCGCCGGCTTCATATTCTCGTGCCGCTCTGCGTGCTCATCGCCGCCGTGGCGATCCGGGCGGGCGAGCCGTGGCTCGTCGAGCAGGCGCGGCTTCTCGTGTTCGACACCTATCTGCGCCTCAAGCCGCGCGCCTATGACGCCAACGCCCCCGTCCGCATCATCGACATCGACGAGGCCTCGCTCGAGCGCGTCGGTCAATGGCCGTGGCCGCGCACGCTCGTGGCCCAGCTCACGAAGCGTCTCGCCGATATGGGGGCCGCCGCGATCGCCTTCGACATCGTCTTCGCCGAACCCGACCGGACCTCGCCGGGCCGCATCGCCCGCTCCCTGCCGGGCACGCCGGAATTCGAGGCGCTCAAGGCTCAGCTCCGCAAGCTGCCGGACAACGACGATGGTCTCGCGGCCGCCATCGCGGCGGCTCCGGCGGTCACCGGTTTCGTGCTGACCAACAGCGGCGGCGACCGCCCGCCCGCGATCAAGGCGGGCTTCGCCCTCGCGGGCGACGATCCGCAGCCATTTCTCCTCGGCTATTCCGGCGCCGTGCCGAGCCTTCCGGCGCTGGAGGCGGCGGCTCCCGGCAATGGCAGCGTGACCGGCGTGCCGGACCGGGACGGCGTGATCCGGCGGACACCGCTCATTCTGGGCATGGGCGAGAAAATCTATCCCTCGCTGGGTGCCGAGGCGCTTCGCGTCGCGCAGGAGGCGACGACCTATGTGGTCAAATCCTCGGGTGCGAGCGGAATCGAAAGCTTCGGCCAGCACACCGGCGTCAGCCAGATCAAGATCGGTCAATTCGTGGTGCCGACGGACGCGCAGGGGCGAATCTGGATCCATTACAGCGGCACGGAGCCGGACCGGTTCATCCCGGCTTGGCGCGTCTTCGAGGACGGCTTCAATCCGGAAGACGTGTCAGGACGCATCCTCTTCATCGGAACGACGGCGGCGGGCCTCAAGGATCTTCGGACCACGCCGCTCGACCCGGCGGCGGCGGGAGTCGAGATTTATGCCGAAGTCATCGAGCAGATCCTGACGGGTTCCTACCTCTTGCGCCCCGATTTCGCGCCCGGCCTCGAGATCGTCTATGTCCTCATCATCGGCATCGCGCTCATCCTCCTGCTGCCGAGCGTGGGCGCGCGGTGGTGCGCGCTTCTTGGTCTTGGTGCCATCGCAGCCGCGATCGGCGGTTCCTGGTACGCCTTTCGGACATGGCGGTGGCTGCTCGATCCCGTCTTTCCCTCGATCACGATCCTCGCGGTGTACATGGTGGAGACCGGATTGATCTTCCTCCGGACGGAGGGCGAGCGGCGCTGGGTGCGGAGCGCCTTCGGCCGTTACATCTCACCGGCCATTGTCGACCGGCTGGCCGAGCATCCGGAGCGCCTGACGCTCGGCGGCGAGATGCGCGAGATGACGATCCTCTTCAACGACATCCGGGATTTCACGGCGCGGTCCGAGCGGCTCGATGCGCATGGTCTCACGCGGTTCGTCAATCGCTATCTCACGCCGATGACGGACGTCGTGCTCTCCCGGCGCGGCACGATCGACAAGTATATCGGCGACTGCATCATGGCGTTCTGGAACGCGCCCCTCGACGATGCCGAGCATGCGCTGAATGCGTGCCGGGCCGCGCTCGGCATGCGCAAGGAGCTCGAGCGGCTCAACGCGCTCTGGGCGGCGGAGCAGGCGGGCGAGGGGCCCGCCTTCGAGCCCGTTCGAATCGGCATCGGAATCAACACCGGAATCTGTTGCGTCGGCAACATGGGCTCCGATCAGCGCTTCGACTACTCCGTTCTCGGTGATGACGTGAATTTGGCGTCGCGCCTGGAAGGGCAAAGCAAGGTCTATGGCGTCGACATCGTCATCAGCGAGACGACCGAGGGAGGGGCGTCATCGCTCGCGACGCTCGAACTCGACCGTCTGCGCGTCAAGGGCCGCACGAAGCCCGTTCGGATCTTCACGATCGTCGGCGATGAATCGATCGCGAACGACGCGGGGTTCCGGGCGCGGAAGGCGCGGCACGACACGATGCTGGCGGCCTACCGCGCCGGGGACTGGGCCACCGCCGCCGCGCGCCTCGAGGACTGCCGGCGCTTGAGCGACGGCGCGTTGAGGCGCGTCTACGATCTTTACGCCGAACGCATTCGCGCGTTCGCCACGGCACCGCCGCCGGCCGATTGGGACGGCGTGTACGATGCGCACGAGAAATAGCAGGGCATCCCGTCGTCGGACGACACGAGAAGAAGGGGCCGGACCGAGCCCGTCCGACCCCATGGCGATGCGTTTTGGAGAGGAGATTCTGCCTCAACCGGTTCCGTCGAGCGCGGATCCAGCGCGTCTCGACGAGGATCGCATCTTGGGTATGGATCGCGGCGGGCGCAGTGACCGGCATCACAGGCGCGACGCCGCCCGTCCTCACGACAACGCAGCGCGAGGCCGCTATTCGCCGCGAAACTCTTCGACCATGTGGCGCAGACGTCCGATATCGACCACGAGAAGGGCGTTGTGTTCGCGCCGGACGAGGTCGGCGTGCTGCAGCTCGCTCAGGACGCGCGCCACGGTCTCGCGCGTCGTGCTGACCCGGCTTGCGATGTCCGAATGGGTCGGGATCGGCCGGATCGTGGCTTGCCCCGTGTCGGCGCCGCCGGATTCCCGGGCGAGGCGAAGCAGTTCGGCATGGACGCGGTTGTGGGCGCCGAGGGTGCTGAGATCCATGATCCGATCGGTCGCGGTTCTGACCATATGGGCCAGGCGCTTCAGCATGGCCACCGCCACGGAGGGGTGCTCATTCACGAGCTCCAGGAGGTGGCGCGGGGATAGTATCGCGACCGTCGTATCCTCGATCGCGACGACGGTGGCGGAGCGCCGACCGCCGTCGATGGCGGCCAGCTCGCCGAACGTGCCGCCGGCCGGAATGTCGTCGAAGCTCACCTCGCGGCCCGACATCGAATAATTGACGATGCGTGCCCGTCCGGCGACGACGAAATAGATGTCATGCGATTCATGGTGCCGGTCGAAAATCTGCTCATGCGCCTTGTAGTCGCGCCAGACGCAAAGCTTGGCAAGCTCGCGGATTTCCTGTGGCGGCAAGCCCTTGAGGAGGGCGATGCCGTCGAGGGTCTTGCGTCGCTCCGGCTCGCGCATCGTTCCGTTCTCACCGCAGACCAAGCCTGACCGGCCGCCGGGCATGTTAGTGATGCGCGCAAGCGGTCGCGAGTGCATTGTGCGGCACGGCGGCTCGCTGTTCGCCGTTTCCGGCGTTCCATGCGATGGCCGCTCCGTCCCGCCTCATTCTGCCGCCGCCCCGGCCTCGCGCCATACCAGCGCTGGTGATCTCAGGGGTATTAACCATAGATCCGGGGTCATTCCCGGGGGCTTGCCTTGCCGTGCGGCCTGGCATGCGTTATATATATTGCGACGCGGAAAATAGTATTGCGCTGCAACAACCGAGGAAGACGCATGTCGCCTGACGCATCCGGCCGCACGGAGCGGCTCCCGATCGACCGCTTTCACGGCTATTACGTCGAAGACTTGTCGGTCGGCATGAGCGCTTTCTTCGGCAAGACCGTGAGCGACGCGGATCTAGTTTTGTTCTCCGGCGTCTCCGGCGACACCAATCCCCTGCATTTGAACCGCGAATTCGCGAAAGGCACGCGATTCGGCGGCCCGATCGTCCACGGCATGCTGACGGCGAGTTTCATCTCCACCGTCATCGGAACCCGCCTTCCGGGCCCGGGATGCGTCTATCTCACCCAGAGCCTGCGCTTTCGCGCCCCCGTCCGCGTCGGCGACACGGTCGAGGTCCGGGCGACGGTCAAGGAGATCAACGTCGAAAAGCGCCGCGTGACGATCGAGACGGTGTGTTCGGTCGGCGAAATGGTGGTGCTGGACGGGGAAGCGCATATTCTCGTGCCTTCGCGGCTGCAAAGCGACGCGATCAACTAGCTCTTCCCATCACACTCTGGTTTGCATGCGGGACGTCGCCCGCTACCCTTGGCGCCGACATGCGAATCTTTCGACACCACACCGATCTGCCCAGCGACTTCGGCACCACCGTGGTCGCGATCGGCAATTTCGACGGCGTTCATTTGGGCCATCGGCGCGTCATCGAGATGGCGCGCGAACGGGCCCGTGAACTTGAGGCACCTCTCGCGGTGCTGACGTTCGAGCCGCACCCCCGCAGCTATTTTCGGCCCGACGCGCCGCCGTTCCGGCTGACGCCGTTCCGGAGCAAGGCGCATTTGTTCGAAGCGATCGGCGTCGAGTTTCTGTTCGTGCTTTCGTTCGATGCGGCGCTTGCGGCCTTGTCGGCCGAGCGGTTCGTGTCGGACGTATTGGTGACGGGGCTTCGGGCACGCCATGTGGTCGTCGGATACAATTTTGCGTTCGGCCACGGCCGAAAGGGCGATGTCGCGCAGTTGCGCGCGCTCGCCGCGTATTTGGGGTTCGGGGTGACGGGCGTGGGCCCGGTCGACGACCCGGACGGCGTCGTCTATTCCTCGAGCGCGGTCCGCACGTTTCTGCGGGACGGCGACGTGCGGCGTGCGGGCGCGCTTCTCGGCCGGCCGTGGGAGATCGAAGGAATCGTCCAGACCGGGGCGCGGCTCGGCCACACGCTCGGCTTTCCCACGGCGAATCTCCTCCTCGACGACTATGTGCGCCCGGCCTACGGCGTCTACGCGGTGCGGTGCGGTGTCGAGACGCCGGACGGTCTCGCCTGGCACCCCGGTGCGGCCAATATCGGCCGCCGGCCCACGGTGGACGGCACGGCCGAGCGGCTCGAGGCTCATTTGTTCGATTTCTCCGGCGACCTCTATGGCAAGCACCTGCGCGTGGCGCTCATCGATCGGTTGAGGGCGGAGAAGAAGTTTGACGGCCTTGGCGCGTTGAAGGCACAAATCGCCGAGGACTGCCAGGCGGCGCGGCGAATTCTCGGCGCGGTGTCGAATGAGAGCGCAAGGGGATAGGCTGAGGAATGGCGAGCGACTACAAAGCGACCGTATTCCTGCCGCGCACTGACTTTCCGATGAAGGCCGATCTGCCGAAGCGCGAGCCGCAGCTTCTGGCGCGCTGGGAGGCGAGAAAACTCTATGATTCCTTGCGCGCGGCCTCGGCCGGGCGCCCCAAATTCATCCTCCACGACGGCCCGCCCTACGCGAACGGCAATCTCCACATCGGCCACGCGTTGAACAAGATCCTCAAGGACGTCATCAACCGCTCGCAGCAGATGCTGGGCAAGGACAGCGTCTATGTGCCGGGCTGGGACTGCCACGGCCTGCCGATCGAATGGAAGGTCGAGGAGTCCTATCGCGCGGCCGGCAAGGACAAGGACTCCGTTCCGATCCTTGAATTCAGGCAAGAGTGCCGCGAATTCGCTCAACACTGGATCGGCGTCCAGTCGGCCGAATTCCAGCGTCTCGGCATCTTGGGCGACTGGGCCCATCCCTACACGACGATGTCCTATGACGCCGAGGCGCAGATCGCCCGCGAGATCGCGCGTTTCGCGATGAACGGAAGCCTCTATCGCGGCGCGCGTCCCGTGCTGTGGTCGGTGGTCGAGAAGACCGCGCTCGCCGACGCGGAGGTCGAATATCACGACCACGTCTCGACCACGATCCATGTCCGCTTTCCGATCGTGCGCGCGAGCGATGCTGCGCTTGCCAGTGCGAGCGCCGTCATCTGGACGACGACTCCCTGGACGATTCCGGGCAATCGCGCCGTCGCCTACGGCGCCGAGTTCGACTACGTGCTCATCGAGGTCGCCAGCGTCCGCGACGGCTCGCTCGCGAAGCCCGGCGAGCGCCTGCTTGTCGCTGCGGGTCTCAGGGAAGCATTTCAGGCCACCGTCGGGATCGAAACCGCACGCGAGCTTTGGTCGGGCAAGGGCGCGGCATTGGCCGGCACGATCTGCCGCCACCCGTTTCATGATCGTGACGCCTACTACCAGCGCTTCGAAGTGCCGTTGCTGCCTGCGGCGCATGTGACGCTCGAATCCGGCACCGGCCTCGTGCACACCGCCCCGGGGCATGGTGCGGAGGATTTCGAGGTCGGCCAGGCGCATGGGCTCGAGGTGCCGGACACGCTCGACGAGAACAGCGTATTCCTGCCGCATGTCGGCCTGTTCGCCGGGCGCACGGTGCTCACTCCGTACGGGAAGACGGGCGATGCCGACAAGGCCGTCGTCGCCGAGCTGCGCGACGTGCACGCACTCCTGGCGGAAGCGCGATTGACGCACAGCTACCCGCATTCCTGGCGTTCCAAGGCGCCGCTCATCTTCCGCAACACGCCGCAGTGGTTCATCTCGATGGAGACGACGGGCTTGCGGGCCACGGCGCTCAAGGCGATCGAGGCGACGCGCTTCATCCCGTCCTCGGGCCGCAACCGGCTTCACGCGATGGTCGAGACGCGGCCCGACTGGTGCATCTCGCGCCAGCGCGCCTGGGGCGTGCCGATCCCCGTGTTCGTCCACCGGGCGACGGGACAGATCCTGCGGGACCAGGCGGTGTATGACCGGATCGCGGACGCGTTCGCGAAGGAGGGCGGCGACAGCTGGTTTGCCTCCGATCCCGAACGCTTTCTCGGCAATGCCTACAAATCGGCCGATTACGATCAGGTCAAAGACATCGTCGAGGTCTGGTTCGAGGCCGGCTCGACCCACAGCTTCGTCCTCGAGGCGCGCCCAAACCTCGCATGGCCGGCCTCCCTCTATCTCGAGGGGTCCGACCAGCACCGCGGCTGGTTCCAATCCTCGCTCCTCGAAGCCTGCGGCACGCGCGGCCGCGCGCCGTTCGATGCCGTGCTGACCCACGGCTTCGTCCTCGACGAGCAGGGACGCAAGATGTCGAAGTCGCTCGGCAACGTCGTCTCGCCGCAGGAAGTCATCGACAAGCACGGAGCGGAGATCCTGCGCCTGTGGGTGGTGGGAAGCGACTATGCCGAGGATTTGCGCATCGGGCCGGAGATTCTCAAGCATCAGATCGACCTCTACCGGCGCATCCGGAACACGCTGCGCTACATGCTCGGCAGCCTCGCCGGATTCGACGCGAAAGAACGGATCGATCGCGCATCCATGCCCGAACTCGAACGGTGGGTGCTGCATCGCCTCTATGAACTCGACCGCGCGGTGCGGAGCGCGACGGACGATTTCGATTTCCATTCGTTGTTCACGGCGCTTCATACGTTCTGCGCGGTCGATCTGTCCGCGTTCTATTTCGACGTTCGCAAGGATTCGCTGTACTGCGACCGCGCCGATTCCGTCGTGCGCCGCTCGGCCCGGACGGTGCTCGACGAGGTTTTCACCTGCCTCACGGCCTGGCTTGCGCCCGTTCTCTGCTTCACCGCGGAAGAGGCATGGCTCACGCGCCACGGCGAGGGTGCGGAAAGCGTCCATTGTCGCGAGTTCCCCGCGATTCCCGAAGCGTGGCGCGATGAGGCGCTCGCCGCGAAGTGGCGCAAGGTTCGCGCCGTTCGCCGCGCCGTGACCGGCGCTCTCGAGATCGAGCGCGAGAACAAGCGCATCGGTTCGGGTCTCCAGGCACACCCCGTCGTTTATGTCGCCGAAGAGTATCTCGATGCCATGCGCGGCCTGGATCTCGCCGAAATCGCCATCACGTCCTCGGCGACGCTTACGGCCGGGCCGGCACCGTCGGGCGCATTCGCCCTCGACGATGCGCCCGGGATCGGCGTCGTGGCCGAGCGCGCCGAAGGAACCAAGTGTCAGCGCTGCTGGCGGATCCTGCCCGAGGTCGGCACGGTTCCGGAGCATGCCGACATCTGCGGGCGGTGCGCCGATGCGGTCGAACACTCGGCTGGCGCAGGCTGAGGCGGGCGCGGTGTTTCGCCTCGGCCTCGGTATCGGCGCGCTGGTCGCCCTGCTCGATCAGGCCACGAAGTGGTGGATTCTCGGCACGGTCATGCAGCCGCCACGCGTGGTCGAAATCACGTCGTTCTTCAACCTCGTGCTCGGCTGGAACCGCGGCGTCAGCTTCGGCCTCTTGAACGACGCGGACGGATTCGGTCCATGGCCGTTTCTCGCGCTGACGGGGGCGATTACGCTCGGTCTCGTCATCTGGCTGAAGCGCGTGTCCGGCGTCTGGCTTGGGGCGGCGCTCGGTCTCATCATCGGCGGCGCCGTGGGCAATGCGGTCGACCGGCTTCGATTCGGGGCGGTTGTCGATTTTCTCGATTTTCACTTGGCCAGCCTGCATTGGCCCGCCTTCAACGCCGCCGATTGCGCCATTTCGGTCGGGGTCGTCATGATTCTTGTGGACTCCTTGTTTGGGCGGGTGCGGTAACCTACAATAGATAAAGTTCGTCCAAACGGCGGCAATTCATGCGCAATCGAGTCATTTACAGCTTTCTAGTCGGTCTTGGTCTGGCGCTCGGCGGGTGCCAGTCCGTTCAGGACATTTCCGACGCGTTGGAAGGGCGGTCTCCTGAGAGCGAGGGACCGGGCGTCGGCGCGGCCAAGGGGCC
>JBGPGW010000020.1:0-21987 GCA_041484095.1 Alphaproteobacteria bacterium
CATCGAGCCGATGTTGACGATCTGCCCACCTTCGCCGCGCGCGATCATCCGGCGGCCCGTCTCCTGGGCCATGAGCCACATGCCCTTGGCGTTCGTCGCCATGATCGAATCGTATTCGGTTTCGGGAATATCGAGGATACGGCGCGGCGACGCGATGCCGGCGTTGTTGACGAGCGCGAAGAGCGGACCCAGGGCCGATTCCGCGCGATCGAGCGCATCGCGAACGCTTTTGGCATCGGTCACGTCGAGGGCGACCGGCACGATGTCCGCCCCTGGCAGCTCCGCCTTGAGGGCCTCGAGGCGCTCGAGGCGCCGCGCGCCGATGGCGAGGCGCGCGCCGGACTTGGCCAGCGTGCGCACGAAATGCCGCCCGAGCCCCGCCGAGGCGCCCGTCACGAAGACGGCACGGCCCGACAGCTTGAACAATTCCGTCATCGAGGCTCCCCCTGTTCGCGGATCCGGCTGCTAACAAAGCAAGACGAGCGCCGCATGGCAACGTTGACGCGGCGCGGCGCGCGGGGGAAAGTCGACGCGACGCCTCGACGGCGTCTTGGCATTCCGGGGGTGTCTGATGAAGCGCAAGTATGTGTGGCCGAAAGGCCATTGGAACTGGCCCATCAAGGTCACGCACAAGCATGGCCTCAGGGTCGGCGAGCTGTGCTTCGTGGGCGGCCAGGTCGATACCGACCCGAAGGGCCGGACGCTCCACGCCAACGATCTCTTCGCCCAGATCGACGCCGCCGTGACCCATATCGAGACGGTCTTAAAGGAACTCGGCGCCGATCTCGAGGACGTCTGCAAGCTCGTGATGTTCTATGTGAACCGCGGTGCCGTCGACGAGCGCGCGGCGCTCATGGCGCTCCGGCGGCGCTTCAAGGGCGCGGTTCCGCCCGCCCTGATGCCGGTGCCGCTCCCGGCGCTGGCCTATCCCGGGATGGTCGTCGAGATCGAAGCGATCGCGATGCGCGGGGAGACCGGCGCGCGCATTCCGCGCACGCCCTCCAACCCCAAGGGGCACTGGGACTGGCCGTTCAGCCACGGCGTTCGCTGCGGCGAGATGGTCTGGGTGGGCGCGCAAATGCCGCTCGATCAGGCCGGCACGGTGCTCGTGCCGAACAATCCCGTCGAGCAGGCGCGAATCACCATCGAGAACGTGCGCAAGGTCTTGGCCGGGTTCGGCGCGGAGCTCGACGATGTCGGCCGCATCAACACGTTCTACGTGGGGCACGGCACGGCGGCCGACTGGAGCCAGGCCGCGCAGATTCGCGGCAACGCGTTCAAATGGCCCGGCCCCGTCGGCACGGGCGTTCCGGTTCCAACCCTCTTTCCAAAGGGCCTCATGCTGCGCCAGGAGGCCTGCGCCATGCTGGCCATCGACGGCATGCATCTGCCGCGCCAGTCGATGCGCCCGCCCGGCCATTGGGATTGGCCGATCCCGGTCAATTTCCAGCAGGGCGTGAAGTGCAAGACCATGATCTTCGTCGGCGGCCAGGTCTCCGCGGTCGGCGTCGGCAAGGCGCTCCATCCGAACGACATGGTCAAGCAGACCAAGGTCTGCATGGATTACATCCGCACGGTGCTCAAATCGTATGGCGCCACGATGGACGACGTGGTCAAGGTCAACGCCTTCTACAAGGGCGGTGCGAGCTATGACCAGCTGCACAAGAACCTCAGCATCCGTTCGCGCTGCTTCAGGGATCCCGGTCCGACGACCACCGGCATCCCGCTTGAGGCGCTCGGCATCGAAGGACTCGAGATCGAGGTCGAAGCCTACGCCATGGTGGATTGAGGCGGCGAATCGGCCAGCGGACGCGAACCCGTCATGGACCTCGCCGCCGCCATGCCGCTCGTCCTCGTCCTTCTCATCACGGGCTTCGTCGCGGGGCTCTTGTCCGGCTTGCGCGGCGTGGGCGGCGGGATCGTCGTCGTGCCCGTGCTCTACCTTCTCTCTGGGCTGCTCGATCTCGATCCCGGCGTGCGGATGCATGTCGCGGTCGGAACATCGCTGGCCTCGATCGTGCTGACCTCGATCGTCGCCGCGCGGGCCCATCGTCGGCGGGGAACGGTCGATTCAGCGGTCTTGCGGAGCTGGGCGCCGTGGCTGTTCGGAGGTGCGATCCTCGGTGCCGCGATCGGCGGTTCGGTGCGCGGCGAAATCCTCAGTGCGATCTTCGCGGCGGTCGCCCTCGGCGTAGCCCTTCACATGGCGTTTGCGCCGGCGACATTCCGCCTGCGGCAAAACCTTCCCACCGGCAGAACGCGCGCGCTACTCGGCACCGCGATCGGCGCCTTCTCGGCCATGATGGGCATCGGTGGGGGGACGCTCAGCGTCCCGTTCTTCACTGCGTGCAATTTCCCCGTTCATCGTGCGGTCGGAACGGCGTCGGCCCTCGGTCTTGTCATCGCCCTCCCCGCGACGGTCGGCTTCGTCGTGACGGGATGGGGCGTCGCCGCGTTGCCGCAGCTGAGCGTCGGCTTCATCAACCTCCTGGGACTCGTTCTGATCGCGCCGCTCAGCCTCGTGAGTGCGCCGGTGGGGGCCACACTGGCCCTTCGCCTGCCGGCGCCGGTCTTGAAACGCGTCTTCGCGGGGTTTCTCTTCTTGACGTCCGCGCGCATGTTCGCGGGTGTCGTCTGACCGCAGATCGCTCTAGCGCGGCACGACCGGCAGCACGATGTGTGACGGGCGCACCGCGTCGTGAAACACGGTCTGCTTTGCCGAGAGGAAGCCTGCCTCCCCGCCGAACGGCCCGCCGGTGTTGGGATTGCGGTCGAAGCGCGGGAAATTCGAGCTCGAAATCTCCACCCGGATCCGATGACCGGCCTCGAACAGGTTGCTCGTGGCCCATAAGTCGATGTCGTAGGCATAGACCTGTCCGGGCTCGATCGGCGTCGCGGCCTTGGTCGTCGTGCGGTAACGCGCGCGGATGATGCCGTCCGCAAGGTTGCGCGCATAGCCATCGGGGGAGACGTCGACGAGCTTCGCCGTGAAGTCGGTATCCCGCGCCGATGACGCGGCGAACAGCTTGACCACGACCGGCCCCGTGACTTCGAGTGCCTGTTCGAGCGGCTGCGAGGTGTATACGAGAACATCGTTGCGCCGCTCGATCTCGCGTTGATCGTAGGCGCCGGCCGGCAGCGCCGCCGGCCAGCAGCAGAGCGCCCCGCCGCGCGTCGGCACGGGATCGTTCGGATCATAGACGTAGTGGTCGGCCGGCTCGTCGGCCGGCGCCTCGGCGCTGAGCCGGCCGTCGCCGTCGAGGCTGTTCGCCGCACCCGCGCTGTGAAAGAAAAACGGCGTCGCCTTGGCGCGCGCAAGCGGCCAGGCCGGCTCGTCCCGCCAGCGATTCTCGCCCATCACGAAGATCTTGACCGGCGGCTCCTCCAGCATGCCGGTGTCGATGCCCTTCAGCCAATGATCGAACCAGCGCAGCAAGAGGCCGTCGAGGTCGAGCGCCAGCCCCTGGCTGCGCACGCCGAAATCGCGCTCGCCGATGACGTTCGGCCATTGGGTGCTGTGGAGCCAGGGCCCCACGATGAGGCGCTGGGTGCGGGCGTCCGCATCTGCGCCCTCGGCGCGCATGCCGAGATAGTTGCGGATCGTGCCGCCGAGAAAGATGTCGTACCAGCCGCCGAGGTTGAGGGCCGGCACGGTGATCTCCCGGTAGTGATCCTCGATGTTCCAGCGTCGCCAGTAATCGTCGTCATGGGCGTGGTCGAGCCAGTCGAAATAATACGGCGCCAGGCGGAACCGCCGGAGCAGCGGCAGGTCGCGCAATGGAACCTGTCCGAAGGGACGCGACATGTGATCGGTCGCCTCGATCAACTCGGCGCGCACCGCGGCGCGATCGGCCTCCGTCAGGTTGAAATGCGCGAGATTGGCGAGGACCAGCGTGGTGATCGTCCAGGACAAATTGAATCCGAGCTGAAACGCGCCGCCCTGATAGGCCCAGCCTTCGTGGTAATCCGAGGCCGTGATCAGCGGCGCGATGCAGCGGAGGTGCGGCGGACGGGCGATCGCGGCGAGCCATTGAACCGCCCCCATATAGGAGGCGCCGTACATGCCGACCTTGCCGTCCGACCAGGGCTGGCGCGCCGCCCATTCGACCGTGTCATAGCCGTCGGCGCCTTCGTCCCTGAAGCAATAGAACTCGCCTTCGGACGCGAACCGTCCGCGCGTGTCCTGAACCACGAGGGCGTAGGCGCGCTCGGCCGCGCGCATCGGGTCGAGCTGGAGATAGGCGAGCGCGGGGAAGCGGCGGTTATAGGGCGTGCGGAGAAGAATGACGGGATAGCGTCCGGCCGCTTCGGGCCGATAGACGTCGGCGACGAGTGTCGTTCCATCCCGCATGGGAACAGGGACGGCCATATCGACGGTCAACCGCGGCGCCATGTCTCCCCCAAGACCGTTGTACAAGATCGTGCGATTCCGCACGCAGCCGCTCCCCCCGGGCGGACGGCCGAACCTAGCACAGGGCTTTGTCGTCGCCGACGCGAATGTACCCTCCCGGCGCAGGACGTCGCCAAGGGTCCCTGCCGTCCAACGGTCTTCGTGATCCGCGCGAAATCCGGGCCAAGCACGCGGACGAGTGCTTCGCGTGCCGCCTGATCGGGTTGACCCCGGCGGCCGATGTGGCAATGTTCCGGCACGGGGCTGGCGATCCCGCCGAGAGCGGGACGAGCGATGACAAGCCCCGGATCGTGGGGACCTCGTGTCGGATTTAGCGATCCATGCGGTCGGCGCTTTGAGCGTTTCATCGACGATCTCCATTCGGCTCGATCGCGCTCGCCGAACAGGGAAGAGCGGACGGATGCCGTCCTCGCGGCTGAGCGCCGTCGTCGTTTCTCCATTCTGACGCGCCGCGTTGCTCATGCCGACGATCAATGAACGTCGCCGATACCGATTAGCTCCGCCGGCCAAGTCAGGGCGCATGGAGCGTTTGCGCGCGTTCCATCCGGCCAGTGCCTGGCACGCAGCGCCGGCACGCGACCCGGCCGGCAATTCGTCACCCTCGCGCTTCGCCATCAGGCCGGCGCGCCCGAGCGACTTGCCCACGCTCCTCGACATCGAGCGCCGCTGCTTCACTTCGGACCTCTTGTCACGCCAAAGCCTGCGACGGTTTCTCGCCGACGGCCGGTCGACGTGCCTCGTCGTCGCCGGCCGCAAGCGGATCTGCGGCTATGTGCTCGTTCTCTATCCCGCGCGTTGCGTTCATGCCCGGCTGTATTCGCTTGCGGTCGAACCGGACAGCTGGGGCCAGCGCATCGGCCATAGCCTTCTGGTCGCCGCCGAGCGTGCGGCACGGCTCAACGGCCGGGCGGCCATGCGCCTCGAAGTCCGGACCGACAATCGCGATGCGCTGCGGCTCTACCGCCACAACGGCTATCAGGATGTCGGCCGGATCAACCACTATTACAAGGACGGCGGCGATGCGCTCCGCCTCTCGAAGCGCCTGCGCGGCAGGGAAAAGCCGGACAGTCATATTCCCCACTATGAGCAGACTCTCGAATTCACCTGCGGTCCGGCGGCTCTCCTGATGGCAATGGCGGCACTGGATCCGAAGACGGAACTGACGCGCAGGGCGGAGCTGCGCATCTGGCGCGAATCGACGCTCATTTTCATGACCGCGGGGCACGGCGGGTGCGACCCATATGGGCTGGCCCTCGCCGCCAAGCGCCGGGGCTTCGGTGCCAGCACCTTCGTCAACATCCCGGAGGAGCTGTTCCTCCACTCCGTCCGCAGCGAACACAAGCGCGACGTCATGCGCATCGTCCAGCGCGATTTCCGCAGCCAGCTCCGGGCGGCCAAGGTGGATTGCCACGCGCGCCCGCTTCGCCCGACAGAGCTCCGGACGTTCATCGATGAGGGCGCCGTTCCATTGGTTCTCGTGAGCGGCTATCAGTTCTTCTATCAGAAGATTCCGCACTGGGTCGTCGTGACGGATTACGACGACGAGTTCGTCTACGTTCACGACCCCTATGTGTGGCGCCGGGCGAGCATGACGCCGGCCGACAGCATGGACGTCCCCGTCCCCCGTAAAGACTTCGAGCGCATGTCACGCTACGGGAAAGTGAAGCTCCAAGCGTCGCTCATCCTGTTCGGACCGACACGGCTCAAGCGAGCCCGGCGGTCACGAGCCAACGCCCGAGGTTGATCGCATGCACGCCATCATCGTCGAACGAAAAGCGCTCTTTCCCTTCGAGATACCCGGGAGCCAGGTCGTCGAGACACGCGAGTTCATCGCGCGGCCCGATCTGGTCAGGGCGCGCGGAACGAAGATCATCAACCTCACGCGTGACTACAGCTATCTGGGCTTCGGCTATTACTGTTCCCTGCTCGCCGAGGCGCGGCGCCAAAAAGTCGTCCCCTCCGTCGAGACGATCCTCGAGCTGCGCGAGCGCTCGATCTACCGCTATACCCTGCCGGAGCTCGACGATCTCCTGAGACAGACGGTCAAGAAGGCAAGCGACCTCCCCGCGACGCCGTTCGCGCTTTTCGTGTTCCTGGGGCGCGCCGCCGACGAGCGGTTTAGGGATCTCGGCCGGCGTGCCTTCGATCGGTTCAACTGTCCGATCCTGAAGCTCACCGTCTCGCCGGAGAACGCGTGGCATGTCGCTGCCGTGCGGCCGGCCGCCATGGACGACCTCACCCCCGATCAGATGCCGGTGTTCCAGGCGTCTCTCGCGGCCTATACGCGGGCCGGATGGCGCAGCCCCAAAGCCAAGGCGCCGGGGAAATACAGCCTCGCCATTCTCCAAAACCCCGCGGAGAAGCTGCCGCCCTCGGATCAGCGGACGCTTCAGAAGTTCATCAAGGTCGGCGAGACGCTCGGCATCGACGCCGAGCTTATCGAACGCAAGGATTATGCGACTCTCGCGGAATTCGACGCGCTTTTCATCCGCGAGACGACGACGATCGACAACCACACCTTCCGCTTCGCCAAGAAAGCCGAGAAGGAAGGCATGCCGGTCATCGACGACCCGACGTCGATCCTGCGCTGCACGAACAAGGTCTATCTCGCGGAGCTTCTCAAGGCCAATCGCATCCCCACGCCCAAGACGCTTCTCGTCGACAAGAGCCGCGTGCCCGCGATCGAGCAGGAGATTCCCTACCCGATCGTGCTCAAGATTCCGGATGGGTCGTTCTCACGCGGCGTCATCAAGGCGCACGACAAGAACGAGCTGCACGACGGGGCCACGCGCCTTCTCAAGGAATCGGACGTCATCCTGGCGCAGCAGTTCATCTACACCGAATTCGACTGGCGCATCGGCATTCTGAGGGGTGAGCCGCTGTTCGCCTGCCACTACCTCATGGCCAACGGACACTGGCAGATCGTGAAACACAGCCCCAGCGGCGGCTTCAAGGAAGGCAAGTCCGTGACCTTCTCGATCGAGGATACGCCGCCCGCGATCGTGCAGCTTGCGGTGCGCGCCGCCGGTCTCATCGGTGACGGATTCTACGGCGTCGACATCAAGCAGACGGCCGACGCCCTCTATGTCATGGAAATCAACGACAACCCGAATGTCGAGGCCGGCTACGAGGATGCGGTGCTCGGCGACGAGCTGTACCGGCGCATTCTTGCCGAGTTCATCCGCCGTCTCGAAGGGCGCCCCGGCCTACACTCGGCTTCGGTGGGCGCTCTCATGGGCGCCGACATGCTCTTGCATGTGCCGGTCGCGGCGAACGGAGCCGCGAACGGGAATGGCGGGCATCATGACAGAGACAATCCGATCGAGCGCGTCGAGACGCATGCCGACGAGACCGGCGATCGCTGAGGGGCGCACGCCGCTCCGCCTCGGACCGCGCACGATCAGCCGAACATGACCCGTTCGGCCATCCGAACGATGCCTTGTTCGAGACGATCAACCATCAGCGAATAGAGATCGCGAACGGACACGATGGCCACGATCGCGCCGCGGTCGACGACCGGAAGGTGCCGATAGCCCTTCTTGGCCATAAGGTCGAGCGCAACGCGCGGCGAATCGCTTGGTTTGAGCGTATCCGGCTTCGCGGTCATCACGTCTTCGAGAACGACCTTGCCCGGATCGAGGCCCGGCGCCACGACGCGCGTGATCATGTCGCGCTCCGTGAAGATTCCAAGAAGCTGCCGGCGCTTGCCGATCATGACCGCACCGATGCGCCGCTCGGCCATGACCCGCGCCGCATCCCGCACGCTCGTATGCGGCGGCAGCACGATGAGCTCCTGGTCCTTGACGACATCCGGAATAATCGCGAGTTGCTTCATCCGAGGCCCTCCGTTCAGAAGAACAGGTGATGGAGATCGATCGACGATTCGGTGCCGACCTTGGCGAAGGAGCGGCTCAACCATTCATCGGCCGTCTCGCGGCCGAGATCGCGCAGGGACTGCAGGAACGCAGGCGACGCGTTGAATTTGGACGACGCGCCGAGATTGTCCATCGCGCGCTCCGCCTCGATCATGTGGAAGTTGATCTTGCGCAGGCGATTGTTGCTGCTGAGGAGATGCTCGCCGACCAATTCGCTCACGAATGCGATGGCGCGCATTTCCCGTATGAGGGTCGAGTTGAAGCTGATGTCGTTCATCCGGTCGAGAATTTCACGCGCCGTCGTCGGGACATGCTCGGTTCGAATAGGGGTCACCTCGACGATGACGATGTCCGAGGCCTCGCATTCATAGAGCAGCGGGAAGATCGCGGGATTGCCCATGTAACCGCCGTCCCAATAATGTTCGCCGCCGATTTCGACGGCGCGAAACAGCATGGGCAGGCACGCGGATGCCAGAATGGCGTCGGCCGAGAGTTCGTGATTCTCGAAGACCTTGATCTTGCCGGTCCGAACGTTGGTCGCGCTCGCGAACAGTTTGACGCCGCGGGAATGCCGCAACTGCTCGAAGTCGATGAGTTCGTCGAGAATAGTGCGAAGTGGATTGTAGTCGAACGCGTTGAATTGATAGGGCGAGAGCAGACGCGACCAGATGTCGAAGGTGAAATAGGCCGGCGAGAAGTCGAGACTTCCGACGCCGCACATACTTTCAAGCCAGGTCGGTTGGAACGGACTCCAATTCGCGGCTCGGCCGATCTCGGTCCAGAAGCGCGCGAGAAGCGCGCGCGCGCCGTCCCGCCCGCCCTGCGTCATGCCATAGGCCAAGAGGGCGCCGTTCATGGCGCCTGCGCTCGTGCCGCTGATGCCGTCGATTGAGACGCGCTCATCCTCAAGCAAGCGGTCGAGAACGCCCCAGGTGAAGGCGCCATGGGCGCCGCCGCCCTGCAATGCCAGGCTCACGACCCGCGTGTCGCGTGCGGCCCCTCGGCGCGCGCGCGTTGTTGACCCTGCGCGCCCCTTGCCATTGCCGCGGGGGGCATGACTGGGCGCTCGGGTTTTCGCATCGCGTAGGCGATCGGGCGCGCTCGGTTGCGGCGCGCCATTGGAGGGGCTCCGGCTCATTGACCCTAAGTAACGGGTGCCGCTTAATAATTCGTTTCGACGGGGCCGCAGTGTCGGACGAAACCGCTCGCGAGCCCGATTCGTTAATCGACGATGAAGAGTTTCGCGCCGGACGTGGTGATGGAGCGGTGCGGATTGGCATCCTCGGCGACCTGGTAGCTCATCCCCGGGGTCATGCTGAAGCTGCGGCCGTCCGAGAGTTCCGTGACCAGCTCTCCCTCGAGGACCAGAAGGACATGGCCGCGGCGGCACCAGTGATCGGCCTTGTAGTTCGGCGAATATTCGACCATGCGCACGCGGATGTTGCCCATTTCCAGGGTCCGCCAGAGGGCATGGCCGGTCTCGCCCGCATGCCGCGTGGGTTCGACTTTGGACCAATCCATCGTGCAGAAGGGAACATCTTCGATCTTCATGCCGATCCCCATGGAATGCCGCGCTTCGATCGGGAAACGATAGTCTAATTTGGCGAACAATGAAATCGAGCCCCGCGCCTGTCGCGGCCATCATGGGCGAGCGTCCCGTTCACCCCTCTCGCGCCGCCCGCTATAGTAAGGATCACTCGAAACGGAGCCCGCCATGGCCGATCGCTATCCGCCGCGCATCTCCCTCGCCCGCACGCCGACGCCGCTCATGCCGCTGGACACGCTCTCGCGTGAGACGAACGGCGTGCGGCTGTGGGTGAAGAGGGACGATCTCACGGGCTCGGTGCTGAGCGGCAACAAGGTCCGCAAGCTCGAATTCGCGGTGGCGGATGCGCTCGAAAAAGGTGCGGACACGCTCATCACCTGCGGCGGCACCCAGTCGAACCACTGCCGCGCGACGGCGATCGCGGGCGCGCAACTCGGCCTCAAGGTTCATCTCGTCCTGGCGGGGGCGTCGCTCGAGGAACCCGACGGCAATCTGCTGCTCGACCGGGTCGTCGGCGCGGAGATCACGCTTGTCCCGCCCGAGGAGTTCGACCTCCGTCTCGACCGCCTGCTCGAGGACATTGCGGCGGATTACCGGCGTAAAGGACGCAAACCCTATGTCGTGCCGCTCGGTGCCAGCAACGAAGTCGGCGTGTGGGGCTATGTCAGCGCCGCAGAGGAGATCAAGGCCGAGTGCGACCGGCTTTCGATCAAGCCGGACGTCGTGGCCTTCGCGACCGGCTCAGGCGGCACGCAGGGCGGCCTCGTGCTCGGCAATGCCCTCTACCAGCTCGGCGCACGGGTCATCGGCTATAGCGTGAGCTGGCCGGCCCAGGAGCTCGCGGAGAAGATCCGCGGCGATCTCCGCGCCTGGCGCTCGCGCTATCGACAGACGCTCGACGTCGAGCGCCTGTCCATCGAAGTCGACGACCGTTACATCGGCCCGGGCTACGGCAAGGCGGAGCAACCCGTCTTCGACACGATCACCCGTCTTGGCCGGCTCGAAGGCCTTGTGCTCGACCCCGTCTACACGGGCAAGGCGTTCCACGGCCTTCTGTCCGAACTCGGACGCGGCGCGCTCAAGGACGTGCGGAACGCCGTGTTCGTCCATACCGGCGGCGTGTTCGGACTCTTCCCGCAGCGCCAGGAATTCGGATTCTAGCCGGGCCATCGACAGCAGGGTAACGCCGTCCGCGCCACCGCGCGCTCGATAGGCGTCGTCGCCCCGCCGTGCCGTAGGTCTTTGCGCCATCCTTCACCCGTATGTCCTTCACGAATAGTGAAGCGCGCCCTAGGATGCGTCAACGTGCCGCACGGGAAAGAGGTCGTGTGCATCGTCCCGCGCCCGAAGAATTGACATCCAATACACAACAAGGAGAAGTGACGTGAAGCGCGCAGTCAAAACCGACATCCCGAAACACGGCCGGCCGTTCGAGTGGGGCATCGTCGCCGATGGAACCCTCTATACCGCCGCTGCCCCGATGAAGCCGGACGGAACGCCCGAGACAGGCGACATCCGCAAGCAGATAACCTTGGAGCTCTCGAATCTCGCCAAGGTTCTCAAATCCGCCGGCGGCACCATGGCCGACGTGACGCAGACGATGCTCTACGTGACCGACCGGAGCTATATCGATCCCATCACCGACGTGTGGGCCAAGGCGTTCCCCAAGCCCTATCCCAACCGGGCCACGGTCATCGTCAACGAGATCGGCGTGAAGGGAATCGGGCTTGTCGTCATGGCCAATGCCCGTATCGGATCAGGCGGCGCCAAGCCGCGCGCACGCCCGGCCCGCAAGACAGCGCGCCGAACGACGCGGCGCCGATAGACGCCAAGCCGTCCGCGCGCGGAGACATCGCGGCATCACGCGAGGGCGGCCTCGCGCGGCGCAACCCTATATGATTTGATTCTTGAGCGTCGTCTCGCCGCGCCAAAGGCGATCGAGGTTGTCGAGAAGCAGGTCGACCACGCGCGTCTCGTAGCGTCGCGTCTCGCCCCCCGTGTGGGGCGTGATGAGGACGTTTTCCATCGCCCATAGCGGCGACGAACCCGGCAACGGCTCTTCACGGACGCAATCGAGGGCGGCGGCAGCCAGGCGCCGGTCGCCCAATGCCGCGACGAGTGCGTCTTCGTCGACGCAGCGCCCGCGCGCGACATTGACGAGCAGCGCAGACGGCTTCATCGCCGCAAGCGCGCGCGCGTCGATGATGTTCGCGGTTTCGGCGTTCAACGGGCAGGTCAGCGCGACGATGTCCGCCTCGGGCAGGAGGTCGTGGAGCTTACTCGTCGCGTGGACGGCATCGGCCGGGCCTCCGCCGGCGCTGGGGTCGCGCCTCAGCCCCACGACGCGCATGTCGAAGGCCTTGGCCAGATGAGCCAGGCGCTGGCCGATCCGGCCCAACCCGACGATCAGGAGCGTCTTGCCGCCGAGCTCGTCTTCGCGCCGCGCCAAATCGGAGATCATGGGGCGCCAGTGCCGCCGCGCCTGGTTGTCGCGCGCGGACGGAATGTGCCGGGTGAGAGCCAGTATCAAGGCCATCGCGTGCTCGGCGACGGCCCGCTCGTTGGCGCCTTGGGCGCTCGCGAGACGAATGCCCCGTTTCTGCAACTGGTCGCGTGCATATTGATCGACGCCGGCGCTGATCGACTGGATGAACCGGAGCCGCGGCGCGTGATCGAGCAACTCGTTTCGCCAGAGACCCGAGACCACCAAGACATCGGCCTCGCCGATGCGCGCCGTGAGGTCGTCGAAGGCGCGAACCTCGAAGTGCCGGATGCCCATCTTGCGGCGGGAGAATTCATCGCCGAGGCGATAAGCCGCGTGCGCAAATCCGATCGTCAGCGAATCTTTACCGGAAAGAACAGGTTTCGACATGCGGCCCCCTCGTCCGGGCCGATCTTACCCGGTGCCGCGCCCGAGGGAAGCCCGTCCCGTCGAAGAGGGGGCACCGGCATGCTGGTGCCGTGCCGCCTCAACCCGGCCCTGTCGCCTTATCGCGCGATGATTCCGAGCCCAACGTCGTCAGCGGTCAACCCGCCTATGCCGCTCGGGTCAGAAACGACGAAGACCCGACCTTCGCGCTATGCCGGGCGGCCCAATCGCGCCCGTGCGCAATCATTCGCTTGTTCGGCTCCTCGGTCTCGATGCCGGCCTCTTCCGCGAGCCGTCCAACATCATGCACATGAAGCTGCCCTTCATGCAGCGACATGATGCCGTCGTTCCGCATCGTCTTGAGGGTACGGCAGACATGCTCATTGGTGAGCCCGAGCGCATCGGCGATATGCGCCTGCTTGAGCGGCAGCGTGATTGCACCCGACGCGGAGCCTAGAGAAAGGGCGCGAACGCGGCTGCATAGCTCGACCATCAGCGCGGCGATACGCTCCCGCGCGCTCCGACGTCCAAGACTGGTCAGATGATCGAAGGTCCGCGCCTCGTTCTCGACCATCTGTTCAAGTAGATCGAGTGCGGAGCGCGGATCGGCCTGCAGCAAATCAACAATCGCGCTTCGCGGCAGCATGACGATCGAGCACTCCGTCAGTGTCTCGACACCGTGCGTCGAGACGTCGCGATCGGAAAGCCCGAGAATCGAGCCCGGAAGCAGGAAATCCAGGATCTGACGGCGCCCATCCGGCAGCACCTGATGCCGGAATGCCCATCCGTCGAGCAACACATAGACGTGGCTGCACCGCTCGCCCTGGCGATAGACGTCCTGACCGGCAGAAAGGGTCTTCGATGCCGTCCGCACGCCCTTGCGGATCAATGCGCGCGGATGAAGATGTGGCGATATTCCGGGGATCGTTACGGGAAGGCGTGGCAGTTCTTGGCACATATTCCGTTCATCCAGCGATTGGTTCATCATCGATTTGCCCTTTCATCACCCGGACCGCCATTGTGCTGAAGCGTCGGAGCGGCCTTGCCAGGAAAGATAAGCGCGCCCGACCGCCCTCGCGGTAGCCGTGGGAACTACGTAAGGGATTCTACGTAGATCGCCCGCCGCCGTGGCTTCGCCAAGGACGGCCGTCCATGGCGCGGCCGTTCTCGAACGGCTTCAGGACTTGAAGGCTCTGGTGAGCGATTCGAGCAGCTGAGGAAAGCCGACCGGCTTGTCCAAGAGGTCGATGGCCCCCAACTGGCGGGCGCGGGACAGCATGTCCAAGCCCGGATTGCCGCTGATAAGAATGACGGGCACGAAAATCCGCTCCGTGCGCAGCCGACCGAGGAGGTCGAAGCCGCTCATCCCCGGCAGATTGACGTCGAGGATGAGGCACTCGCTCGTCGACGGTTCGTACGCGGCAATAAAGTTCTCGCAGGAATCGAAATCCCTGACTTCGGCTCCTTGGGTCAGCAGAAGAATCTTCAAGGAGTCGCGAACGGCCTCGTCGTCGTCGACAACATAGATTTGTTTTCCGGTCAGAGCCATCAGGGATACTCAACACGCCAACATTCGCGCCCCCGCCGCAGAAAGCAGGGCAGCCTCACACTAAGTGGGCAAGCGGACCGGCGTAATACGGGAATTCCCTTACGCGGTATATCGCCGGTGCGTGGGCGCGCGTAATCGCGAATCCGGTTACTCGACGTAACCCTTGATGCCGACCGCGAGGGCCATGCGAACGAGCTCGGAAAGATGGCGCGCCTGCATCTTCTCCATGACGCGGGACCGGTGGATTTCAACCGTCCGCGGGCTGATCGTCAGCAGATGGGCGATGATCTTGTTCGGCTGGCCGAGGACAAGCTGCTCGAACACCTCGCGCTCGCGCGGGGTGAGACGATCGAGGCGGGCTGTGATCTCCACCGCGGCGTGATGCGCGCGCTTCGTCGCATCGCGCTGGGTTAGCGCACGATCGATGGCATCGAGGATGACCGCTTCGGCAAACGGCTTTTCGACGAAGTCGACCGCCCCCGCCTTCATCGCCTTCACCGCGCTCGGGACATCGCCGTGCCCGGTGACTACGATGACCGGCAGACCGCTCCCTGCGAGCCGCTGCTGAACGTCGAAACCGTTCAGCCCCGGCATGTTGACGTCGAGCAGCACGCAGCCGTCCAGGCCTGGGACGAGCGCGGCCAGGAACTCTTCGCCCGAGCTGAACGATTTGATGCGGAATCCGTGCGCCTCCAGCATGATCTGGAGCGAGTCGCGCACCGCCTCGTCGTCATCGACGACATAGATCGTCGTATCGGGGATCGTCGTATCGGGTTGCATTGCCGTCGATGGCATTCCGTGCTGCCGTCAGGACGGCCGCGCCGCCCTTCAGCGCGCTGTGTACCATAAGTCGGTGCACGCGTCTGCGACCCGGCGATGGCCGGCCGGTTCGTATCGACCGGCACGCCAGAAAATCGGACCCAGCCCGTCTCAACCATCCGGCACCGCAGGTGCCCAAGGCTTATGCGACCCGAGACATCGTCACGGACCGCATGGCCATGGCACCGGGAGCAGACGGCGCGGTGCGCTCTATTTTCCCTTGATCGCGATCTTCTTTTCTTTTTTCTGCGACTCCGGCGTCTTCGGCAGCGTCACCGCGAGCACGCCTTTCTCGAACTTGGCATCGATTTTTTCCCGATCAACACCGTCCGGCAGCCGGAAGGACCGGTTGAACGCGCCATAGGAGCGTTCGGACATGTAGTAGCCCTTCCTCTTCTCTTCTTTTTCTTCCTTTTTCTCGCCGCTGATCGTCAGGACGTCGTCCGACAGCGTCACGTCCACGTCTTTCTCGTCGAGACCCGGCAGTTCCGCCGTGATCTGGAACTCCTTTTCCTTCTCGACCATATCGACGACAGGCAGAGACGCCGTGAACGGCGCCTTCCGAGCCCAAAACGGTTCAAGGTCGAACGCGCGGCGGGTGAACGGAAAACTCAACATCGACGACGAAAAGTCGTCGAACAGCCGATCGACCTCGTCCCGCAAACTGCGAATCGCGCGACCCGGCTGCGCCAGGGCTCCGGCGCCCGCACGCTCTGGCTCACCGCCTTTGACAGGAACTTTTCCAGCATCATTTGCCATGGTGATGTCCTCCATTGCGCTTCGTGCCCTGGGTTAGGGCTACGGTATGGAAGTCTTCTCAAGACACTGCTTCCCCGCCTTGACTCACATCAATCACCCGACCTCGCATCAGTAGCAGGGCAGGTAAAAGCCGAAATCCATATCGATCCCCGTGACTTCGCGGCGGCGCGCCGAGAGAGTATGCAAGCGCGGGGCCCGGATGATCGATAGCGTCGTCCATCATGGAGCGGCCATTTCGCCGCGCATCACCCGACGGCACTGCCGCCAATCTTGATGCGCGGGCGGAAGTCCGTTAACAGAGAGAGGGGAAGGGCGCACGGTCTCGCCCTCGCGTGATGGGCGTGGCGGACGTACAACTGGACAAACTTCTTCGACCGCAGTCGCTGGCCCTGGTCGGCGCCACGACGCGCGAACATGCGGCGAGCCTGCGCATTCTCCGCAACCTCAAGACCGGCAACTTTCCCGGCCGGCTCTATCCCGTCAATCCGCGCTACCAGGAGGTCCTAGGCCTCCGCTGCTACCCCACGCTCGCGTCCTTGCCGGAAGTCGTGGATGCCGTCTTCATCGCCATTCCGGCGGACGACGCGCTCGGCGTGCTCGATGAGGCCGGCACGCTCGGCGTCAAGGCCGCCTTCATCAACGGAACCGGCTTCGCCGATGGCGGGCCCGACGGCGTCGCCCGGCAGGACAGGCTCGTGGCCATCGCGCGGTCCCACGGCATGGCGGTCTCCGGCCCCAACAATTCCGGCTACATCAATCTTTGGGACCGCACCTATCCCAGCACGTTCTACACGATGCCCCCGCCGCAACCGGGCCCGGTCGCGATCATCACGCAAAGCGGCTCGGTCGCGATCGGACTGTGCCAGGACGATCGCGCACTCGGCCTCGGCTATATCATCACGGCCGGCAACGAGGCGGTCTGCGGCGTCGCCGACTATCTCGATTTCGTCGTGCGCGACGACCGCATCACGGTCGTCATGCTGTTTCTCGAAGTGCTCCGCGAGCCGGCCCGCTTCGCCGCCGCGGCGCTGGAAGCCGCACGGCGCAACAAACGCATCATCGTGACGCGCGTCGGCCGGACAGAGGGCGGGCGCGCCGCGGTCGCCGCGCATAGCGGCGCCCTCGCCGGCGACGATGCGGTGTACGACGCCTTCTTCCGCAAATATGGCATCGTCCGCGCGGCCGACCTCGATGAGATGGTCGAGACGGCGGCGCTGTTCGCGGCCTATCCCGACCCGCCTTCGAACCCGCATGTGGTGCCGGTCACGCTCTCCGGCGGGGAGGCCGGTCTCATCGCCGATCTCGCGCCCGAACGCGGGCTCAGCAGTCCCGCGCTTTCGCCCGAGACGCTTGCGCGGCTCCGTCCCCAATTTGCGCCCGACTTCACGCCGCGCAATCCGCTCGACGCCTACGGGCTCGGCTGGAGCCGCGAGCGTTTCGTCGACCTCCTCCAGACATTGCTGTCTGATCCGGCGATCGGAACCATCGCCCACGGCGTCGATGCCTCATCGGGCGGGCTCGGCGACACGCTGCTCACGGGCGAGATCGCCGACATCTACGCCGCCATCGACATTCCGGCCGAAAAGCGGATCGTCTTCTTCACGAACACGGGTGGCGGCGGCGTTAACGCCGAAATCAGAACCGTCCTGAAGAAAAAAGGGATTCCCTTTCTTTGCGGCATGCGGCCGTCGATCGGCGCCCTCGCCCATTGGGCGAACTACCGGGCCCCGCGGCTCGACGCCCGTGACGGCCCCGTACAGGCCGCGCCGTCAACGGCGGCGTCGGCCATCGCCCGCATGGCGGAGCCGGATCGCTTCGCCCTGATGAGCAAGGCCGGGCTGCCGATGACGCCCTGCCTCGCGGCCGGCAGCGCGGATGACGCGGTCATGGCGGCCGCGCGCCTCGGCTATCCCGTGGTGATGAAGGGCACGGCGCCCTCGCTCCTCCACAAGACAGAGATGAACCTGATCCGGCTCGCACTCGCCGACGAACGCGCCGTGCGCGCGGCTTACGGGTCCGTCAAGGCGGCGCTCGACCGGCACGCGGGCGGTGATCCGGCGGCGGCCGTGATCCTGCAGCCGATGGTCGGGCCCGGCGTCGAACTCATCCTCGGCGTGCGCAACGACGCCAAATTCGGCAGCATCATCGTTGCGGGCCTTGGCGGAACATTGGTCGAGATTCTTAGGGAGGCCAGCGTGCGGATCGGCCCCGTCGACGAGGCGGAGGCGCGCGCGATGCTCGCCGAGACGATGGCCGGGGTGATCCTCGGCGGCGTTCGCGGCCGCGGGCCGTCCGATCTCGACGCGGCCGCGCGCGCGATCGCGGCGCTTTCGCGCTTCGGCGCGGCCAATCGCGACCGCCTCGCATCGGTTGAAATCAATCCTCTCATCGTGCTCGAACGCGGCAAGGGCGCATTGGGCGTCGACGTCTTGTTCGAGCCCCTCGCGTGATGCCGACACGTCAACGGACGGAAGAGAGAGGAGAGACCGATGGCCTATCAAGCGATCACTTACGAGATCGATGACCGCGTCGCGATCATCACGTTCAACCGCCCCGAGAAGCTCAACGCCTTCACGAAGATCATGAAGGATGAATTACGCGTGGCGGTGAAGGCCGCGGACCAGGATCCGAACATCCGCGTCGTCGTCATCACCGGCGCCGGCGACAAATCGTTCTCGGTCGGCTACGACCTCAAGGAAGCGGCCGACACGCCCCGCGGCGATCTCAGCCAGTGGCATTCGCGGATGCTCGACGATTACGGCTTCACGCGCTCGGTCTGGGATTGCTCGAAGCCCGTCGTCGCCATGATCGACGGTCACTGCCTCGCGGGCGCCCTCGAATTCGCGGAGATGTGCGACATCCGCTACTGCTCGGACGATTCCAAATTCGGCGTGGTGGAGACGCGCTTCTCGGCCGGCGTCGTCACCCTGGCCATGCCGTGGATCATCGGGCCGCGATGCCGCGAGCTCATCTACACCGGCGACACGATCGGTGCCGAGGAGGCCGAACGTCTCGGCCTGGTGAACCGGGTCTTCCCCAAAGCCACTCTCCGCCGCGAGACCATCAAGATCGCCAAGCGCATGTCGATGGTCGCGATGGCCTGCCTCAAATGGAACAAGCGGGCCATCACGCACACCTTCGAGACGATGGGCTTCAACGCCGCCATGCAATACGGCGTCGAGGCCTGCACGATCATGGATTCGACGCAGACGCCGGAATATATCGAGTTCAGCACCCTGCGGAAGACAGAGGGCCTGGGCGCCGCGCTCAAATGGCGCGACGAACAGTTCCGCCGTTACGAATAGACCGCTCGCCTATGAAAAAGGGGACCGCGTGCCATTGCGGTCCCCTTTTCCTAGGCATCGATCGCGTTCAGGCGATCAGCCACTGCTTGAAGCGCGCCGTCAGTTGCTCGAAGCGGCCGGGCTCGCCCCACCAATCGGGGTTCACGACGACGTGCTTCGGGTTGCTCATATCCGGCAGCCATGCCGCGCGCAGCTTGGGATCGCACGCCTCGTAGCCTTTCTTCGTCGTCGGGCCGTAGGCGATCTTTTCGAAGAATTTGGCCTGGCGATCCGGCTTCGACATCATGGAGTTGAGCAGCTTCATGGCGGCGGCCTTGTTGCCGGCACCTTTCGGCACGGAGAAGGAGTTGAGCGCGATCATGAGCTGATCCGAGGGGTAGCCGAGCGGGATTCCCGCGAGATTCGCGGCGTAGACGCGGCCGCTGTAGGTGTTGCTGAAGTCAATCTCGTTCTGTTGGACGAGCGAAACAGTCTGGGACGCCGTGTCGACCCACTTCGTGATGTGCGGCTTGATTTCGTCGAGCTTCTTGAAGGCCCGATCGACGTCGAGCGGATAGAGTTTCTTCGGATCGACACCGTCGGCGAGAAGCGCGGCTTCGAGCGTGTCGTTCGGCCGCGACCGCAGGCCCCGCCGCCCTGGAAACTTCTTCACGTCCCAGAACTCGGCCCAGGTCTTGGGATACTTGCCCTCGCCATGCCGCGACTTGTCGTAGCCGATTCCGATCGTATAGGTCAGCACCGAGACCCAGTTGGGTTTCTTCGCGTCCGGATAAATTAGTTCCGGCAGCTGCACGACCGAATAGTCGATCGGCTCGATCAACCCCTCGCGCGAGGCCGTGATGATCTCCGTCGGAAGGTATTCGATGATGTCCGCCTCGACGGTCTTCATCGAGACTTGGGCCTTGAGCTTCGCGAGATCGACCGGCGGCGACACGACGACCTCGACACCCGTCTCCGCCGTAAACGGCTTAAAGTAGACATCGTTGAGGGCGTCTGCATAGCTGCCGCCATAGGTGGCAAAGACGATCTTGCCGGCTGCGCGCGCCTTGCCCGAAACGAGGATGAGCGGCCCGCTCACGGCCGACGCGGCCACGGCGCCGCCGGCCCCGATGACAAACTGTCGCCGGCTTGCGCCCACCGCCGGCCGTACAGCGCGTTTCTTGGATGACATATCTGACCTCCCCAGCGTGCGAGAACGTTCTCGACTTTCGGCCACATGATCACCTGCGTCCCCCTGGGGCCGCGGCCGACCGACCGAAGAAACCCTAGCATGCTTTCTGTGACGCGACGAGCGGGGTGGGGCGGGCACAATCCCATTTCCCGGCAATCGCGCATCCGCGCCCGGCTGCGCCCTCAGACCGATTTGGTGGCGGGACTCCGATCACGGCGAGCCGCCGCCTGTCCCGCCGCCGTGCCGGCAATCCGGCCGAACACGGCCCCCGCCATGAGGCCTGTGCCGCCGGGATAGTTCTGATAGAACAGGCCGCCGACCATCTCCCCCGCCGCGTAAAGCCCGGGGATGGGTGCGAGGTCGACGTCGAGCACTCCGCCCTCCGTCGTGATGCGCACGCCACCGAAGGTGAAGGTCACCCCGCACGTCACGGCATAGGCCTCGAAGGGTGGCGCATCGATCGCTTGCGCCCAGTTCGATTTCGGAATCGGCAGACCCACGGTCGAGCGCCCGTCCCTCACATTCGGATTGAAGGGAATATCCGCGCGGACGGCCGCGTTGTAGGCCTGGATGGTCTCGATCGCGCGCGGCGCATTCACGTCGTCGAGCCTCACCACGAGATCTTCGAGCGTGTTCGCCTGGACCTTCGTGATTCGCTTGATGCGATACTCGTCACGCAGAAGATGCCTGGTCTTGGCATCGAAGATTTGCCACGCGAAGTGGCCGGGCTGCGCCAAGATGACGCCGCCATATTTGGCGTAGGTGTAGTTCCGGAAGTCCGCCCCCTCGTCGACGAACCGTTCGCCCCGCGCATTGAGCATGATGCCGAAGGGGTAGCTGTGCTTCTGGAAGGCATCGCCGACCGCGAGGTCGCCGAACTCCGGCGCATTGCGGTCCCAGCCGACGGCGTGGCAACCGGACCAGTTGCCGTAGGGCATGGCGCCGATCTCGAGCGCCATGCGCAACCCGTCGCCGGTGTTGAAGCGCGTGCCGCGGACCTTGGCCAAGTCCCAGCCGGGCCCGAGATAGCGGGCCCGCCATTCGGTGTTCGCCTGAAAGCCGCCGGCGGCGAGGACGACCGCACGCCCGATGATCTCCCGGCTTCTGCCCGCGAGTCTTGCGCGAACGCCGCGGACACCCTCGTCACCCGCAATCAGCGAGGTCACGCGGCAGCCGTGGAGGACGGCGATGCCGAGCCGGGCCGCGATTTTGGACCACGCCTCGACGAGGCCGGGGCCGCCGCCATGGGCCTCGACGGTGAGCCCGCCCCAGAACGTGAACTTGCCGTCGACGAGAAAGGCCTGCCGCCCCCAGATCGGCGCGAACCGGACGCCCTTCTCGCGCATCCAGAGCATCGTCTCCCGGCTCCGCCGCACCAGAAGATCGCAGAGATCGGGATCGGTCCGGTAATCCGTCACTCGTCCCATGTCGTCGAAGAACTGCGCCTCGGTGTAGCTGCCGAAATCCGTTCGCGCGACCTCGTCATCGGTGAGGTCCGGCATGAGCCGCCTGAGATCGTCGACCCCGTCATAGGCAAAGCGCATGGCGCCCGCGGTGAAGCGCGTATTGCCGCCGGCCTCGGATTCGGGCGCGCGCTCGAGAACGAGCACCGACGCCCCCTGCTCGCGCGCGGCGGCCGCGGCGGAGAAGGCCGCATTGCCGCCGCCCACGACGATCACATCA
>JBGPGW010000021.1:0-21816 GCA_041484095.1 Alphaproteobacteria bacterium
AGAACACGCTGCCGGCCGCTTCCTCCTGGAGGTGGAACAGCTCCATCTCGCGGCCGAGCCGGCGATGGTCGCGCCGCTCGGCCTCTTCGAGGCGGTGCAGATACTCCTTGAGCTGCGTCTCGCTCGCCCAGCACGTGCCGTAGACGCGCTGGAGCATCTCGTTTCGCGAATCGCCGCGCCAATAGGCGCCTGCGATCTTCATCAGCTTGAACGCCTTGCCGAGCCGGCCTGTCGAGGGCAAGTGAGGCCCGAGACACAGATCGACGAATTTGCCCTGCGTGTAGATCGTGATGACTTCGTTCGCAGGCAGATCTTCGATGATCTGCGCCTTGTAATGCTCGCCGATGCCCTTGAAGAACTCGATGGCCCGACCGCGATCCCATACGTCGCGCGTGATCGGCTCGTCGCGATCGACGATTTCGCGCATCCGCTCTTCGAGGCGGACAAGATCGTCGGGCGTGAACGGCGTCGCGCGCGCGAAGTCATAATAGAACCCGTCTTCGATCGCAGGGCCGATCGTCACCTGGACGTCGGGGTAGAGCTCTTTCGCCGCCTCGGCGAGAACATGCGCGCAATCGTGCCGGAGAATCTCCAGCGCGGCCGAATCCTTGGCCGTGACGATCTCCACCTTCGCGTCCCGTTCGATCGAACGCGACAGATCGAGAAGCTCCCCATTCGCGCGCAGAACGAGGGCGGCGCGCGCGAGGCCCGGCCCGATATCGGCTGCGAGTTTGAGGCCGCTCACCGGGCCGTCGTAGCGGCGCACGCTTCCATCAGGCAGGGTAATGGCGACCATGAGGGACCAATTCTTGCGTCAGGCCAAAGAGTTAGAACGAGGCAGCGGACTTTAGGCCGGCAGCCGTGCCTGTCAAGACCGCCCGCGCTCGGGAAACGCTCCGCATCGCGGCACGATGCCGCGGCTCAGCGATCACGAAGCCTGAGGGACGCTTCGACCTCGTCCGCGCCGAGATCGGCGAGCGATGAACGCCGGAGAATCACGACCGGCGGCGCTCCGGCCGCCGCACGGGGCGCACAAAGGCCGGGGTCGGACGCGTTCGAGAACAAGACCGTCGCGGGACAGCCTGCTGCCGCGATGAGGTGCATGGGGCCCGTATCGTTGCCGACCGCGCCGGCCGCTCGGCGGGCCAACCCGACGATGTCTCTGAACGAAGTCCCGCCGGCAAGATCCTGTGCCGCCGGCGTCGTGGCGCGGATTCCGTCCATGACCGCGCGTTCGCTCGCCGTGCCGAGGAGAATAACCCCGTAGCCCTTGGCACCAAGACGCTGGGCCAATTCGGCGTAGCGCTCGGCCGGCCAGCGCTTCTCCAGCCGGTGGGCCGAACCGCCCGGCGCGAACAATACGTAGGGCGCGGATGTGCCGAGACGGTCGGAATCGGCACGGACCCAGGACAGGTCGGGCGGCGGCGTTTCCGCGAGCCCGGCATCGGCCAATTGTTCGGCCTGCCGCTCGATCGTGTGCATCGCGTCGCGCTTCGGATTGCGGTGCGGGTGGGAACAGCCGCGCGCAGTTCCCGACCACTCCGGCCTTCGCCCCGGACCCAGAAGGCGAAAATAGAAGCTCGATCGCCCCGAGGTCTGAAGATCGTAGACGCGATCGAAATGTGCCGCCCTCAGGCGGCGCCGCAGGTCGAACAACGCGGCGATGTCCCATAGGGGCCGCCTGCGATCGATCCAAATGTCATCGAAATAGGCGCTTCCACGAAGAAAATCCGCGAACGGCATCGTCGTGAGAAGCGTGATGCGCGATGCGGCGTGATACCGCCTGATCGCGGCAAATGGACCCAAGGCCTGAATAATGTCGCCGAGCGCGCCAAGCTTGATGACGAGAATATGTTGTCGCGCCGTTGCGCGATCCGCCGAGGACGCCGGATCCATGCTCGGGCGGATTGGGCCGCCGCTCAAGCGTCCGTCGCCGGCGCGGCGCGTTCGGAGTCGGCCATGAGCTCTTGGTAAAGTGAAATCGTCAGCGCGCACATTCGATCTTTGGTGAAATGTTCGCGTATGTGGGCCATGGCGGCATAGGCAATGTCGTCGCGCTGCTGCGGGGTCAGTGAAATCGCGTCCTGAATCGCTTCGGCGAGAGCCCGCGCATTGCCGGGCTCGACCAACCACCCCGCCGACCCCGACGCGATGATCTCCGGCGCCCCACCGTGGTTGGTCGCGATAACCGGACGTCCCATCGCCTGTGCTTCCGCGATGATGCGGCCGAAGGCTTCGGGATCGGTCGAGGCCGACACGACGACGTCGGACAGCATGTAGGCCGCCGGCATGTCGCGGCAATCCGGAACCAATCGAACGACCGCTTCGACGCCCCGCTGGGCGATGTGCTCTTCCAGCTCTTGGCGGTAGCCCGTGCGCCCCTGGTCCGATCCGACGATGATGCAGCACAGGTCGGTCCGCCCCAACATCGCGATCGCGTCGATCAGGACGCGCTGGCCTTTCCAGCGCGTAAGGCGGCCCGGCAACATGATGATCGGCACGTCGTCCGGCAGGCGCCATTCACGGGCGAGATTGATGATGCGCGGAGCGTCGACCCGCGTCGGGTCGAACAAGTGGATGTCGACGCCGCGATGAATGACTTGCACGCGCGGCGGGCCGAGTTTGGACGTCGATTTGATATAGTTCGCGATGAATTCGGAGATGGCGATGATCCGATCGCCCTTCATCATCACGGCGTTGTAGCGGCGCTTGAGCCAACCGCCGGAATAGGGTCCATGCACCGTCGTGACGAAACGGCGCCCGGTCAGCTTGGCGGCCTTCGCCGCGGACCAGGCCGGCGCCCGGCTGCGCGCATGGACGATGTCCACGTCATACTCGCGGATGAGCTTGCAAAGGCGCCGGACATTGGCGCGCATCACGAAGAGGTTCTTGCTGTCGACCGGCAAAGTGACGTGTTTGGCGCCGCCCCGCTCGAGCTCACGGACCATCCGCCCGCCCGCCGAGGCGACAATGGCCGTGCCGCCGGCCGCAACCAGCGCACACGCCACGTCGACGGCGCCGCGCTCGGCGCCGCCCGTCTCCAACGAGGGCAGCACCTGCAGCACGACCGGGCGACCGCGCGGCGTTTCGCTGCTCAAATGTGGTTCGACGCGTTTGGTCGAGACTTTGCTATTCTGGAATGGCATGAGCGGATCACTTGGAATTTTAACACGGAACACGGGCGCCACAATCGCCTATCGCCGAACCGCCGGACAAAGTCCGGGAGTCGTCTTTCTCGGCGGCTTCATGTCGGACATGACAGGCACCAAGGCGACGGCGATCGAGGCCCATTGCCGCGCGGAGAGCCGGGCCTTCCTCCGCTTCGACTACCAGGGGCACGGACAATCGTCCGGCCGGTTCGAGGATGGGACGATCGGGCTCTGGACGTCCGATGCGATCGAGGTCCTCGACCGATTGACCACCGGCCCGCAGATCCTGGTCGGATCGAGCATGGGCGGCTGGATCATGCTCCTCGTGGCCCTGGCACGGCCCGAACGTGTCGCCGGCCTCGTCGGCATCGCCGCGGCACCCGACTTCGTCGTGCGCATGTGGGAAGAGTTCTCGCCCGAAATACGCCGTCAAATCGAGCGTGACGGGCTCTATCGCGCGCCCTCCCAATACAGTGCGACACCCTATGCGATCACGAGAGCGCTCATCGAGGATGGCCGGACCCGGCTGCTCCTGGATAAACCCATATCTCTCCGCTGTCCGGTCCGCCTTCTGCACGGGATGAAGGACCCCGACGTCCCCTGGGAAACGTCGATCCGGCTCGCCGCGGCGCTGGCCTCGAGCGACGTCGAGACGATCCTCGTCAAGGAGGGGGACCATCGCCTGTCGACGCCCGAGGATATCGACCGGCTCTCGACCGTTCTCGACGCGCTCGCAAAGCGAATCAGCTCTGCTCGAAGCGGGTGAGCAGGTAGCGCGCCAGATCGACGGTATAGCGCTCGAGAAACGAGAGCGGCCCCGCCTGAGCCAGCGGTGATGAGGCCGCGCGCTGGACGCTCTCGACGATGGCCTTGTCTTCGGCATTGAGGTTTTCGTAGTAGGGCTTCCATTCCGCGGCCAGCTTCTGCCGGCCTGAATCGGCCAGCACCTCGGGCGCATAGGACAGGCCGAACCGGATTCGCGTCTGGCCAGTGCTGACCGGATGCGTGAGGAAATACCAGAGATGATCCGGGCAGAGGATGAGCAGGAGCGCCGGAAAGACGCAGAGGACAACCGTGGTGCGGCGCCATTCGCCATCGAGAGCCGTGTTGGCGGGATGGGCGTGGCCGCGGGGCGAGTCGTCATACTTGACCGTGCGCTGAATGCTGTAGGCATCGCTGGCATCGAACCCGGTCGCAGCCCCGATCGGCTCCTGCGTGCCGAGCGAGGTCCGGTGCACCTGGAAGAGATGGTAGGTCTCCATGAAGTTCTCATGGATGAGCTTCCAGTTGGCATCCGTGACGAGATCGAGGTCGAGAACCTTGCCATACAAGTCCATGCGAAAGCGCGCGACGGTCGGCTCGATGGGCTTCAGCCGTTCCGCGATCGGCGCGATCGCGGGGTTCAGCGTCGCGAAGATGAAACCGCCCCATGTCTCGGTCCTGAGCTCGCGCAAGCGAAGCGCCTTGATGTCGAATCCCGACGTCCTCTCCATGTGCATGGCGCCGGCAAGCCGGCCGTCGTCCCGGTAGGCCCAGGCGTGATACGGGCACACGATTCGCCCGCCGCAATTGCCCTGGCCTTCGAGCAATCGCGCCATCCGGTGGAGGCAGACGTTCGCAAAGCCGCGGATGAGGCCGTCGCGGCCCCGGAGCGTGATGACCGAGAGCGCGCCGATGTCCGAGACGAGGTAGTCACCAGGATTCGGGACATCGTCGATCCGGCCGAGGCAAAGCCAGTCCTTCCCAAAAATCGCGGCCTGTTCGGCCTCGTGAAAGAGACGGGAGGTGTAGACGCCGGGCGGCATGCCCTGCGCCTCGGTCACGTCCTTGCATGTCGTCTGCCTGAGCCGTTCGATGAGCGCTGCGACCTCCGGATCGCGCGCAGGCCGCGCGGCCGTCGCTTCATCTGTCGCGCGCGCCATCGTTTCCATGACCCCTCACCAATCCCGGTGAATTCTAATCGGTTTCATGCACCCGGTCGAACGGCGCCCGGCCCTGTCGCGCGCTCCGCTGTAAAAAGGTGCGTCAAGCCGGATATGTAGTCGGGAAAGGCGAGCGCCACGCCCAGCTCCGTCTTGATCCGTTCGTTTCGCACGCGCTTGTTGTCGCTGTAGAAGCTCCGCGCCATCTCGCTCAACTCGGCCTGATCGAACGGGACGAGGGGCGGTGTCTCCACACCGAGAAGCGCGCACGCCAAGGCAATGACGTCTTCCGGCGGTGCCGGGCAATCGTCGCACACATTGTACACGCCGCCGGGTCGGGGCTTCGCCATCGACGCGGTGAGAACCTGGACGATGTCGTCGACATGGATGCGCGAGAATACCTGGCCCGGCTTGTAAATGCGGTGCGCCTTCCCCGACCGCACGGTTTCGAGCGCATTCCGCCCCGGGCCATAGATGCCGGCGAGGCGAAATACGTGGACGGGGAGACGGTGGTAGCGTTCGAGCGAAAGCCAGTCATTCTCCGCGGCGACGCGGCGCCGGCTGCGCGCTTCGCTCGGGCGGAGCTCGGATTTCTCATCGACCCATCCGCCGCCACGATCGCCATAAACACCGGTCGTGGAGAGATAGCCAACCCAACGGACTTGACGCAAACTGCACAGGGCCTCCCGGCAGCGTGCGAGAACGGGATCGCCGCCGTCATCCGGCGGCACGGAGGACAGAATATGATCGGCAGAGGCAAGGAGCGGCTCTCCATCGAGAAGCGGCCGCGTCCGGTCGAACAGAACCGCGTCGATCCCGAGCGAAGCCAATTCGCGCCGGCTCGCTTCCGAGCGACAGGTGCCGCCTACCGTCCAGCCTTTCGCGAGGAGCGACCGCGCGAACGCCAAGGCGCTATAGCCAAGACCGAAGCAGAACAGACGGCCCGTCCCGACATCGCGCGCGGTCATGGCGAATTCACAAACATCGTCCCATCCATATCCAGGTCCCTGGCCACATGAATCGCTCCCCCGCGCGGCAGCGACTGTATCGACTGTATCGCGGCGGCGGCAAGGCGGCGCGAATCGCCGCGGCCCTTGCCGTCATGGGTCCGGCGAGCGCGATCGGCGCAGCGCCGAACCCACCACCGCGGACGGATGAACAGCGCTATGCCGATTGCATGGCACAGGCCCGCGACAAGCCCCAGCAGGGCATGAAGACCGCCGCGCTCTGGCAACAGCGTGGCGGGGGCGCGCCGGCGATACATTGCCTCGCCGTCGCGCTGATGGGCCTGAAGCGCTACGACGATGCCGCCATGCGTCTCGAGTCGCTCGCGGATCTCGTGCCCGGCAACCGGCCCGACCTCCGAGCGCAGGCGCTTGGCCAGGCCAGCCAGGCATGGATCGCAGCGGGCAAGCCCGATCGCGCACTGCCCGTGCTGAACCGCGCCCTCGAATTACGGCCCGGTGAGGTCGATCTCTTGTTCGATCGCGCCGCTCTCCATGAAACCGCGGGCCGGCTGGTCGAATCGACGGCCGATCTCACCGAGATTCTCAAAATCGCACCGAACCGCGACGATGTGCTTCTCCTGCGTGCGACGACGCAGCGCCGGCAGAACCGGCTCGACCTCGCGCGCGCAGATGTCGATCGGGCGCTTCTGCTCAATGCCGACAATCCGGATGCGCTACTCGAACGCGGCATCATCCGGTTCGATCAAGGCGATGCAGCCGGCGCCAAAGACGATTGGCGGCGGGCTGAGACATTGGCGCCGAAATCCGCCGCCGCGAAGGCCGCCGCCGCCAACCTGGCCCGAACCAACCAGAAATAGCGCGCCTAGGACCCGCGCGTCCCAGCGGGGTCCAGGGCTTCTCGCGCTTGAACAGGCTGCGGCCGCCTAGAAATCCGGGTTGGCGTAGTGTTTCGAGGGGGGAACGCCGGGAATGTGATCCGATAGGATCGCGCGAAAGCTCGGCTGCGACTTGAGCCGCGCATACCAGACGCGCGCCGGCAGGTGATCTTCCCACGGCACATCGCCGAGATAGTCGATGCAGGACAAATGCGCGCCCGCCGCGATGTCGGCGAGAGAGAAATTCTCGCCCGCCAGCCAGTTGCGCCGCTCGGCCAGGTATCCGATGTAGTCGAGATGATAGTGCAGATTGCTCAAGCCCGCCCGGATGGCCGATCCGTCCGGCTGGCCGAGACCAAGAAAACGTTTCAAGAACTTCTCGTCGAGTACGTTCTTCGAGACTTCACGTCCGAATTTGGTGTCGAACCACGCGACGAGGCGCCGCACTTCCGCCCGCCCATGCGGCGACGTGCCGATCAAGGGCCGCTCCGGATAGGCCTCGTCCAGATATTCGGCGATGGCGTTCGAATCCGCGATCACGGTCCCATCGGGCTCGACCAGAACGGGAACCGTGCCGGCGGGGTTGAGGGCGAGAAAGTCCGGCCGGCGCTCCCACACCTTTTCGACCTTCATCGCGAACTCGAGCCGCTTTTCCGCAAGGATGACTCGAACCTTGCGCGAATAGGGCGACAGCCAGAGATGATAGAGGGTCAGCATCGGTCGCGAGATTAGCGTGCCGGGGTCGGAATCGACAGACGGAGAAGACAACGCGGGGAACCTCGCTGACTGAGGATCGATCAGGCGCGCCGGCGCTCGTCCTCGGCGCGGCTCACGGGCTGCTCGAGGCGGCCGATCATTTCGCGCGGAACGACTTGCCAGAAGCGCTTGCGGGTCTGATCCCAGTCATTGAGGACGGCCGCGGCGAAGGCCGAGCCGGTGCGCGCGGCATGGTCCGCGATCAGAGTCCGGCAAATGCCCTCCCAATACGGCATTTCGATGCGCTGGACGACGACGGTCTCCGGGTTGAGGCGGTCGTGGAAATCCCCCGTGACGTCATACACGAAGGCCATGCCGCCGGTCATGCCGGCGCCGAAATTCTCGCCGACCGGCCCGAGGATCACCACGACACCGCCCGTCATGTATTCGCACCCATTGGCGCCGCAGCCTTCGATGACCGCATGCGCCCCGGAGTTACGAACGGCGAAGCGTTCGCCCGCCTGGCCCGCGGCATAGAGCCGGCCGGCCGTGGCACCGTAGAGGACGGTGTTGCCGATGATGGTGTTCTCGTCCGTCCGCAGGAGACTTGCCGTCATGGGGCGGAGCACGATCGTTCCGCCCGAGAGGCCCTTGCCCACATAGTCGTTGGCCTCGCCGAACACTTCGAGCGTCACGCCCTGGACAAGGAAGGCGCCCAGCGACTGACCGGCCGCGCCCCTCAGCCTCACCGTGATGTGGCCCGGCGGCAATTCCGCCATGCCGAAGCGGCGCGTGATTTCCGATGAAAGCCGCGTACCGACGGCGCGATGCGTGTTCCGCACCGTATAGGTGAGCTGCATTTTCTCCCCGCCCTCGAGCGCGGGCTGCGCGTCCTGGATCATTTGCGCATCGAGCGTGTCCGGCACCTCATTGCGGCCCTCGATCGTGCAGTAGCGCGCATATTCGCCCGGATCGGCCTGGGCCAAGAGCGGATTGAGATCGAGATCGTCGAGATACGTCCCGCCGCGATTGACTTGGAACAGAAGGTCCGTGCGCCCGATAATTTCATTGAGCGAGCGCGCACCGAGCGACGCCAAAATCTCGCGCACCTCCTCGGCGACGAAGCTGAACAGATTGACGACCTTCTCCGGCGTGCCCGTGAATTTCGCGCGAAGCTTCGGATCCTGCGTGCAGATGCCGACCGGGCAGGTGTTCGAGTGGCACTGGCGCACCAAGAGGCAGCCCATGGCGACAAGGCCGGCGGTGCCGATGCCGAACTCCTCGGCGCCCAGAAGGGCCGCGATCACGACGTCACGGCCGGTCTTGATGCCGCCATCCGTCCTGAGACGGACCCGGTGGCGCAGCCGGTTGAGGGTCAGGACCTGATTCACCTCCGACAGCCCGATCTCCCAGGGAATGCCGGCGAACTTGATGGACGACAGCGGGCTGGCCCCCGTTCCCCCGGTGTGCCCGGAGATGAGAATGACGTCCGCCTTCGCCTTGGCCACGCCGGCCGCGACGGTGCCGATGCCCGAACGCGCAACCAGCTTCACCGACACACGGGCGTCGGGACTCGCCTGCTTGAGGTCGTAGATGAGCTGCGCCAGGTCTTCGATCGAATAGATGTCGTGATGGGGCGGCGGGGAGATCAGCATGACGCCGGGCGTCGCATGGCGCAGACGCGCGATCTCTTCGGTTACTTTGAATCCCGGCAGCTGACCGCCCTCGCCGGGCTTCGAGCCCTGCGAGATCTTGATCTCGATTTCGCGGCAGTTGTTGAGATAGGCCGCGGTCACGCCGAAGCGTCCCGAGGCGACCTGCTTGATCGCCGAATTGGCGTTGTCGCCGTTGGCGCGCGGAAGGAACCGCTCGATTCCCTCCCCGCCTTCGCCGGAATCGGATTTGGCGCCGATCCGGTTCATCGCGACCGACAGCGTCTCATGCGCTTCGGGACCGAGGGCGCCGAGCGACATGCCCGGCGAGACGAAGCGCTTGCGGATCTCCGTGATCGATTCGACTTCGTCGACGGAGATGGGCTGACGGTCGGGCGCGAACTCCCAGAGGTCGCGAAGCTGCGTCGGCGGCATCTGCCGCACGGCAGCGCTGTACTTCTTGTACAAGGAATAGGAATCGGTCGAGACCGCCTCCTGGAGCATGTGGATGAGATGCCCTTCGAAGGCCTGGGTCTCTCCGCCCCGCCGGTACCGGTAGAACCCGCCGACCGGCAGCGGCGTCGTCTCCGACCCGTAGGCGATGTCGTGAAGTTGCAGCACCTTGTGCTGAATCCCGACGAGGCCGATCCCGGAAATGCGCGATGGCATGCCGGGGAAGAATTCGGCGACGAGCGTACGCGAAAGCCCCACGGCCTCGAAATTGTACCCGCCGCGATACGAGCTGATCACCGAAATGCCCATCTTGGACATGATCTTGAGCAGACCCTGGTCGACCGCGTTCTTATAGGCGCCAAGGCAATCCTTGAGCGTCCGACGGGGGAATAGGCCGCGCCTGTGGCGCTCCGCGATCGTCTCTTCGGCGAGATAGGCGTTGACGGTCGTGGCTCCCACGCCGATGAGCACGGCGAAGTAGTGGACGTCCATGCACTCGCCCGTGCGCACATTGACCGAGGTGTAGGTCCGCAGATAGCGACGCACGAGATGACTGTGCACCGCGCCAGTCGCCAGGATCATGGGGATCGGCGCGCGAACGGCCGAGACGGCCTTGTCCGAAAGGATGACGTGCTCGCACCCGCGCTTGACCGCGTCTTCCGCCTCGTGGCGAACTCGATCGAGCGCTTGCCGCAGGGCGAATTCGCCGCCTTCGACCTCGAACGTGCAATCCACCTCCGCCACCGTGTCACCCATGTAGGTGCGCATCGCCTCGAACTCGACGCTGGTGAGCACGGGTGATCCGAGCTGGAGGATTCGGACCTGCGATTCGTTCTCCGCCAAAATGTTTCCGAGATTGCCGAGGCGCGTCTTCAGACTCATCACGCGGCGCTCGCGCAGGGGGTCGATGGCCGGGTTGGTTACCTGGCTGAAATTCTGGCGGAAGAAATGGTGCAGCCCCCGATAGCGTTCCGAAAGCACCGCCAGCGGCGAATGGTCGCCCATCGAGCCGAGCGGCTCCTTGCCGTCCTCCGCCATGGGCTGGAGGATCAGCTCGAGGTCCTCCATGCTCCACCCCGACGCGTATTGCCGGCGGCGAAGTTCCTCCGAGCCGAATTCGCGCGGCTCGTCCGCATCGCTCGCGACGAGACTGTCGATCTCGCGAATGTTCTTGATCCAATCGCCGAATGGCTGCTGGGTGGCCATCCAATCCTTGAGTTCGCGGTCGTGGAACAACTTTCCTTCCGCGAGGTTGACGGCAATCATCTGACCTGGGCCGACCCGACCCTTCTCGATGACGTCCACTTCATCGAACCGGACCATGCCGGTCTCGGACCCCACCACGAGCAGCCCATCGCGCGTCAGCGTGTAGCGGAGCGGCCGGAGCCCATTGCGATCCATGCCGGCCAGCGCCCAGACGCCGCCATAGGCGGCGATCGCCGCCGGACCGTCCCACGGCTCCATGACGGCGTTCGAATAGGCGTAGAGTTGCTTGTGCGCCGCGGGGATCGGCGAGTCCGTGGACCAGGCCTCCGGCATGAGCATGGTCTTGACCAGCGGGAGCGTGCGCAGCGAGCGCGCCATGACCTCGAACACGGCGTCGAGCGCCGCCGAGTCGGAGCTTCCCGGCTGGATCAGCGGCTTCAGATCCTCCATGTATTTGCCGAAAAACTCGTGCGCCATGCGCGGCTCGTGGGCCTTCATCCAATTGATGTTGCCCAAGAGCGTATTGATCTCGCCGTTGTGCGCGATCACGCGGAAAGGCTGCGCCAGGTGCCATGTCGGAAACGTGTTGGTCGAATAGCGCTGGTGATAGATGGCGAAGTTGGAGACGAACCGCTCGTCGGCCAGATCGGGGTAGAACGCCGTCAACTGCTCGGCCAGGAACATGCCCTTGTAAATGACGGATCGGCACGACAGCGAGCAGATGTAGAACTCTTTGATGTTCTCCTGCAGAACCGCTTTCTCGATGCGCCGGCGAATGATGTAGAGATCGCGTTCGAACAGCCGGTCCGATACGCCGCGGCTGTTGTAAATGATGATTTGCTCGATCTCGGGCCGCGTCGCGTTGGCCTTCTCGCCGATCACGGATACGTTGATCGGCACCTGACGCCAGCCATGGATGCGATAGCCGAAATTGAGAATTTCGGCCTCGACGATGCAGCGGCAGCGCTCCTGCGCCGCGAGATCGATGCGCGGCAGGAACACCATGCCGATCGCCAGGCGTCCGTCGCGCGGCTCGTGCCCCATGCGGCGCACGTGCTCCTTGAAGAAGTCCTGGGGGATCTGGACGTGGATTCCGGCGCCATCGCCTGTCTTGCCGTCCGCATCGACCGCACCGCGATGCCAGATGCACTTCAACGCGTTGATGGCCGATTCGACCACCGCCCGCCGCGGCTTGCCATCGACCGCCGCCACGAGGCCGACGCCGCAGGCATCGTGCTCGTCGGCCGGATCATAAAGGCCGCGAGTCTCCAGGCGATCGGCGTTCGCGCGCCACTCGCGGCAGAACCGCTCTCCTTCGTTCGGCTTGTTCGCGCTCATCGCCAGACCCCCCTCAGGCCACCGCGCGCGCCGCATCACCGGCGGCGCGACCTTCGGCCTTGGCCGCGAGGTACGCATGAATCCCTTCGGCCGCATCGCGCCCGTCACGGATCGCCCAGACGACGAGCGACGCACCGCGCACGATGTCGCCCGCGGCGAACACCCCGTCGAGATTCGTCATCATGCTCTGATAGTCAATGCGAATGGTTCCCCGCCGCGTGACGGCAAGTTCGGGACGGCCGAACAGGCGGCGCAAATCTTCCGCCTCGAATCCAAGCGCCTTGATGACGAGATCCGCGGCAACGTTGAACTGCGATCCTTCGATCGGGACAGGCGGCTGCCGTCCGGATGCGTCGGCGACCGCGAGATGCGTGCGATGGGCCCGCACCGCGCTCACTGCCCTGTCCCCGAGCACCGCCTCGGGCTGGGAGAGCCATACGAAATCGACGCCCTCCTCTTCCGCATGGCGGACCTCCCGCTGCGAGCCCGGCATGTTCGCCCGGTCGCGCCGATAGAGACAACGCACGGAGATCGCGCCCTGCCGCACCGCCGTTCGCACGCAGTCCATGGCCGTGTCGCCGCCGCCGATCACGACGATTCGCTTTCCCTCCGCATTGAGTGTGCCGTCGTCGAATGCCGGAACGGAGTCACCGAGCCCCTTGCGATTCGATGCGACGAGATAATCAAGCGCCTGAATGATGTTGGCGAGACCGGCGCCTGGAACCGTCAGTTCGTGCGCCTTATAGACTCCCGTCGCGACCAGGACGGCATCGTGCCTGTTGCGCACTTCGTCGAAGCCGATCTTGCCCCCGACATCGGCGCCGCGATGAAAGACGACGCCCGCTCGTTCGAGAAGATCGACGCGCCTGGCGACAACGTCCTTCTCGAGCTTGAAGCTGGGAATGCCATAGACGAGCAAGCCTCCGGCCCGGTCATGCCGATCATAAATCGCGACCTGGTAGCCGCGCCGGCGCAGCTGCTCTGCCGCGGCAAGCCCTGCCGGACCCGCGCCGATGATCCCGACCGACTGTCCGAGCTCGCGCGCAGGCGCTGGTGACTTGACCCAACCGGACTGCCAGGCGGTTTCGGTGATGAAGTTTTCGATCGCACCGATCGTGACGGTGCCGTGGCCCGAGCGCTCGATAACGCAATTGCCTTCGCACAACCGGTCCTGCGGACAGATACGTCCGCAGATTTCCGGCATATTGTTCGTGGCCGATGCGACCTCGTATGCCTCTTCGAGGCGCCCCGATGCCGCCAGCATCAGCCAATCCGGAATGCTGTTATGCAGCGGACAATGGTTCTGGCAGAACGGAATGCCGCACTGTGAGCAGCGTGCCGCCTGCTCGGCCGCGCGCGCGGAATCGAATTGTTCGAATATTTCGCGGAAATCGGCACGGCGCAGCGATGCATCCCGCTTGTCCGGCGTGGCCCGTGGCTGATCGACAAATTTGAGCATGCCTGACGACATTTGGATCCCGCCCGCCCCACTCCATGCTGCAGCGCAAAACAATCGCACAAGTTACGCGATTCATCGACGATTCGCGAGCAAAAATCGGACCGTTGCGCGACCCCGTTCAATACCGTTAACGATGCGCGGACGATTCTGTCGATCGCCACGCTGACGATTTGGCAGATGGCCACCATCGCGGCCTGATATATGCTCGATGGGTGTTTTTGGGGGGTTTCCTTGAGCCTGGATGAGATCGTCATCCTGGCCCTCGTCCAGGGGTTTAGCGCGGTCCTGCCGATTAGCGCCTGGGCTCACGTCCTCGTCATCAAGGATGTGTTGGGCTGGTTCGATCCGACGCCGCAAATCATGTTTGCGGCGCATACGGGCACCTTGCTCGCCACCCTCCTCTATCTCTGGCGGGAAATCTGGCAGATCGCCCGCGGTCTCGTCCTGTGGCGTAAGCGCCAACGGGATCGGGGGCGGCAGCTCGCCGTTAATCTCGCCGTCGCCAGCGTACCGATCCTGGGCGGCGGTTTCTTTTCGAGCTGGCTTTTGGGCGCGCTCGCACCCGATCTCGTCGTCGTTGCGGGATTGTCGATCGGGTGCGGCATTCTTTTCTTCGTCATCGACATGCTCGGCATGACGATCCGCCGCATCGAGCACATGACAGCCCCGGGTGCCTTGGCGCTCGGCATTGCGGGCGCTGTCGCTCTCATTCCCGGCGCAAGCCGGGTCGGAATGGTGGTCCTCGCGGCTCGACTGCTGGGCTATGAGCGGATGGACGCCGCGCGCGTCGGCTTCATGCTGTCGGTACCGATCATGTTTGCGTCGAGCCCGTTCGGACTGAGCGCGATCGGATCGGATGCTTCCTTCCTGGATCCCTACGTCCTCGCCGCCGCGGGAATCGCCGGTCTTGCGAGCTATGTGGGAATCGCCAGCATGATGCGCTGGATCAGCCGTGAGCGCTTCACGGCGTTCGCCGCATACCGCATCGGTTTCGGCGCCCTGCTCCTCTACTGGCTCTACGGCTGAACGGACCGCCTGCGGCTAGGCGCTGAATCGCCCGCGCGCGCGATGGCGGTCCATGTATGTCGGCAGCACCGCCTCGATCGCGGTCGGTGTGATGCCGAGCGCCTTGAGATCAAGGGCTTTTCCGCTAACCACGTTATCCGCCCGCAGCAGCTTGGCCTGGTCGCGCGTGAGAGGCGGGACCGGAAGCAGCCCGAGGATCGCGCCTTGGAGGTCGGCCACACAGAAGGGCAGCGGAACCAGGCATCGGCGCCGCCGCGTCTCCGCTAGAACGCGTTCCATCAGCTGCTTGAACGAATAGACACGCGGCCCGCCGAGCTCGTACACGCGACCGGCCGTTGCGGGATCGTCGAGGGCCGAGAGAATGGCCTCGGCCACGTCGCCGACATATACCGGCTGCATCTTGGTGCCGCCCTTGCCCCACCAGTCGATCGTCATGCGGCCCTTGGGCCCGCGGACCACACGCGGCGAGCAGCCAAAGACCGGCAGCGCCGGCAGCAGGCGGGCAAGTGCCGCGAACCGATTAAGGAAGTTGTCCTCCGGTCCAAAGACGACGCTCGGACGCAGGATCGTGGCCGACGGGAAAGCCCCGAGAACCGCGGCCTCCCCTTCCGCCTTCGATCGTGCATAGGCCGACGGCGAGGCCCGATCGGCCCCGAGCGCCGAGACGTGGATGAGCCGTCTCGCGCCAGCGGCGGCGGCCGCCGTCGCAACGCCCCCTGCCCCCTCGACATGGATATCGCGAAACCGTTGCCGTCCCCGTTCGTACAGAATTCCGACCAAATTGATGACCGCCTCGGCCCCAGAGACCGCTGCGGCGACGTCTTTGGGGTCGCGGATATCCGCGTGCCAAGGCACGATCTGTCCCACATCGCCCATGGGGCGAAGGAAACCTGCCGATTCGATATCCCGCACTGCGACACGAACGGTCGCCCCAGTCTTGGCGAGCCGTCGTATCAAATGGCGGCCGATGAAACCCGAGCCGCCAAACACGGTAATTCGACGATAGCTCAACGCCCCCTCCCGCGGTCACGCCGATTGCCGATCCCGAGCCCGGCGACGCGTAGTTTCTATATAGTATGTTGAAGAATGACACATTCCGAAATGCCCGTTGACAGGCGCTGCCGGCCCGCGTACCCAGGCCCGGCATCGGCAGCGCCCAGGTGGCGGAATTGGTAGACGCGCAGGTTTCAGGTACCTGTGGGCGCGAGCCCGTGGAAGTTCGAGTCTTCTCCTGGGCACCATCCTGCTGCCGCGTGATCGAGCGTTACGCATTGCCAATAAGCCCGTGCCGTGCGCGCCGCTTGCAGAGGCCGCGCGTCATGCGCTCAACCGTGAGGCCGATATGACCGCCACCGTCCATGTCGGCGACCTGCCATCCGGCCTAACCCTCGGGCCGGTCGTCGCGGTCGACTGCGAGACGATGGGGCTTCACCCCCATCGCGATCGTCTTTGCATGGTGCAGTTGGCGGGCGGGGAAGGTGCCTCGCATCTCGTTCGATTCCCCAAGGGCGCCTACGAAGCCCCTCGATTGAAAGCATTGCTGACGAACCCGGCCGTCACGAAATTGTTTCACTTCGCCCGATTCGACCTGGCGGTCTTGCGGCAATATCTCGGGGTGCGCTGCGCGCCGGTCTATTGCACAAAGGTCGCCTCGCGTCTCGCACGCACCTATACCGATCGCCATGGTCTCAAGGATATCTGCAAAGAACTCCTTGGCATCGAAATCTCGAAGCAACAGCAATCCTCCGACTGGGGGGCCCAGACGTTGAGCGCCGAGCAGATCCAATACGCTGCGGCCGACGTCCTTCATCTGCATGCGCTCCGCGAACGGCTGGACGCGATGCTCGTGCGCGAGGGCCGCGATCGGTTGGCTCAGGCCTGTTTCGATTTCCTGCCAATCCGGGCCGAACTGGATCTTTCGGGCTGGTCCAGTGAAGACATCTTCGCGCATTGACGCGAATCACCCCAATCCGGCCTTATTTGGCCGGACAGTTCTCGATATAATACAATTGATTGATTGATGCGCGGCTCTCGAAAGCTGTCCTGGTCGCAAGGAGCGCCCCGGCCGGGCCCGAAAGGCCGCGATAGACGGCGACCGGCCGCGTGGGTCTCGACAGCACGGATTGCCCAATCGTGAAAGCAAAGACAAAACCCAAGGACATATCCGCCGATTCCGACATTCGTTCGGCCGAGCGCGTCCTGCGCCTGGAGGCGGACGGGCTTCGCGCACTGGCGCGTGCGCTCGATGATTCCTTCAGGAAGGCGACCGATGTGCTTGCCGCCGTCGAGGGGCGGGTCGTCGTGACCGGCATGGGCAAGAGTGGGCACGTCGCGCGGAAGATCGCGGCGACGCTCTCGTCCGTCGGCACGCCGGCGTTCTATGTCCATCCGGGTGAGGCCAGTCACGGCGATCTCGGCATGATCACGCGATCGGACGCTCTGCTCGCATTGTCGAGCTCCGGCGAGACAGCGGAGCTTTCCAATCTGTTGGCCTACACGCGGCGGTTCTCGATTCCGTTGATCGGAATCACGAGGGAAGCGAAGAGCGCGCTCGCCGAGGCGGCCGATGTCACGCTTCTTCTTCCGCCGAGTCCGGAGGCATGTCCGTTGGGGCTCGCGCCGACGACCAGCACGACGATGATGATGGCGCTCGGCGATGCCATGGCCGTCGCCCTGCTCGAGCGCAAAGGCTTCTCGACCGACGACTTCCAGGTCCTCCATCCCGGCGGTCAATTGGGCCGCCAGCTGCTTCGGGTCGCGGACGTCATGCACACCGGAAACGAGTTGCCGCTCCTCGCGCCGGACGCCGCCATGGCCGATATCCTGCTGACCATGACGGCGAAGCGGTTCGGTTGCGTCGGCATCGTCGAGAGCGGTCAGCTGATCGGCATCATCACCGACGGCGATCTGCGGCGGCATATGGGCGACGGCCTCCTGGCGCGGAACGCCCGCGAGGTCATGACGCCGCGCCCGACGACGATTCGCCCTCAGGCCCTGGTGTCCGAGGCGCTCGGCCTCATGAACGCCCGCACGATCACGAACGTCTTCGTCGTCGACGCCCATGCCCCTGTCGGCATCCTGCATATTCACGACTGCCTGCGAATCGGCGCCGCTTGACCCATGAATGCTGAGGCGACCCCGTCGAGTCCGCCAAAAGAGCCAGCGCGCCGCACGCTGTTGCAGGACTATGGCCGAACGCGCGCCGCATCCGCCGCCGCGGACAGCGCCCGATCCAATTTGGTGCGAACATTGCGCTTCGTATTGCCGGTCGTCGCGGCCCTGCTCATCGGCGCGGTGGCGGCCTGGCCGCTCCTGCAGTCACGCATCGGCCGCATCCCGATCGGATTTTCAACTGTCACCCAGGATGAGATCGACCAGCAGCGAATGATCAATCCTCGCTACGTCGGTGTCGATGATCGCAACCAGCCGTTCACGATCACGGCAGACGCCGCGACAAGGACCGACGCCAAGAGCAACCTCGTCGAGCTCGACCGGCCTAAGGCCGATATGGCCCTGAAGGATGGCCATTGGGTCGCTCTCACCGCGACCAGCGGAACATTTTCACAAGACGCACAGTTGATTCAGCTCGTCGATAACGTGAGCCTCTTTCACGACACGGGCTACGAATTCCACACGCGGATGGCCTATGTCGACGTCAAGGCCGGCACCGCCTACGGCCAGGATCAGATCGAAGGCCAGGGACCGCTGGGCACGCTCAAGGCGCAGGGATTTCGGATCTTCGACAAGGGCGAGCGCCTTGTCTTTACCGGCCGCGCCCACATGGTGCTGCAACCACAACGCAAAGACCGCCAGCCGTGAGGATTGATCCAATCCTCCGCCTGGCGTTTACGGCAGTGCTTCTCACCGCGGCCGCTTCCACCTTCGGTCATCCGAGCCAGGCCGCTCTGGGATTGGGGCCGGGCGGATCGAAATCCGACGAGCCTGTCTCGATCGAAGCCGAAGACGGAATCGAATGGCAACAGACCAACCAAGTCTATATCGCACGTGGCAACGCACACGCAGCACAGGGCGGTGCGTCGGTTCGCGCCGATACGTTGACCGCGCACTATCGCAGTGCGAAGTCCGGCGAGACGGAAATTTGGAAGATCGTGGCCGAAGGCAGTGTCCGAATCGAATCGGCGAACGAATGGGCGACCGGTGATGTCAGCGTGTACGATGTCGACAAGGGCGTTTTGGTCCTGACAGGCAAGATCGTCCGTTACGAGACGGCCGCGGAAAAGATCAGCGCGCGGCAAAGCATCGAGTACTGGGACACGCGGCGGCTGGCCGTCGCGCGTGGAAACGCGATCGCGATCAAGGACGGGCGGGAGCTCCGCGGCGACGTGCTGAGCGCCGAGCTCGAAGAGACGAAAGGCGGCGGGCTCGAGGTCCGGCGTATTCAGGCTTTCGGCAATGTCGAAGTCGCCTCGCAAACCGAGGTCGCACGGGCGGAATACGGCGATTACCGCATCGAAACGGGTATCGCTCACCTGCGGGGCTCGGTTAAGATCACGAGGGGCGCTAATCAGCTCAATGGTGATCTCGCAGAAATGAACATGAAGACCGGCGTGAGCAAGCTTCTGGCTCAGCCGCGCGCGCCGGGCGGCAGCAAACGGGTGCAAGGATTGATCATCCCTAAGACAGCGAGTGGGCCTGCGCCCAACGCGCCGCCAGCGCCAGGCACGAGCCCCTGAAGCATGGCAGCGCCGACCGACACGCCCGCGACCTCATCCGTGTCCGACATCTCGAGGCCGAGGCTTGTCGCCGACAACCCCGGCCTCGTGGCCCGAAACCTCGGCAAGCAGTTCAAGAAACGCCCAGTCCTGCGCAACGTCTCTTTGTCGGTCCAGCGCGGCGAGGCCGTCGGCCTTCTCGGTCCGAACGGGGCCGGCAAGACGACGTGCTTCTACATCATCACGGGTCTCATCAGCCCTGACAGCGGCACCATCAGCGTCGACGGCACCGATGTCACCAACTTACCGATGTACCAGCGCGCCCGCCTGGGCATCGGCTATTTGCCGCAGGAGCCGTCGATCTTCCGTGGCCTCACCGTCGAGGACAATATCCGCGCGGTCCTCGAGATCATCGAGCGCGACCGCGAGCGACGAGAGATTCTACTGGACGATCTTCTCGCGGAGTTCTCGATCACGCATCTTCGCCGCACACCGTCCCTCGCCTTGTCGGGTGGCGAGCGTCGACGCGTCGAAATCGCACGCGCCCTGGCGTCTCAGCCGAACTTTATCCTCCTGGACGAGCCCTTGGCCGGCATCGATCCGATCGCCCTTAACGATATCCGAGAGCTGGTATCCCAATTGAAAGACCGGGGGATCGGCGTGCTCATTACCGATCACAACGTGCGGGAAACCCTGGATATCGTCGATCGCGCGTATATCCTTCACAATGGCACGGTCCTTATGGACGGCGCTCCGTCCGAGATCGTCAGCCATGAAGATGTCCGCCGCGTTTACCTCGGTGAAAGATTCAGCCTGTAAACAAGGTATGAATTTTCCGAGCAGAAAGCTGGTTGATGGCGCTTAACACGCGATTGGACCTGCGGCAGACACAGTCGCTGGTCATGACCCCGCAATTGCAGCAGGCGATCAAGCTGCTGCAGATGTCCAATGTGGAGGTCATTCAGTTCGTCGAGGAGGCGCTCGAGCAGAATCCGCTGCTCGAACGGCCCGAAGGCGAGCGTGAGGCCGAAGGCGAGCCCTCCCCGGCCGGCGAAGCGGCCGAAGCCGCCCTCCCGATGGAGGATGTGGGTCTCGCAAAACGCGACGAGGCCCCTCTCGACGTGCCCTACGAGGACCTCTGGACCGAAGACAGCGTGAGCGATGCCGCGATGCCGCCCATGGGCGATCAGTCGTTCGAGCGAACCGGCAGCGGCTCAACCAGTTTTGACAGCGAAGACAGCATTCTCGAACAGACGCTGAGCCGCGACGTCACGCTGCAGGACCACCTTCAAGATCAGCTGTATATGGAGTTGTCCGATCCCGTCGATCGGATGATCGGCCGGCACTTGATCGACATGGTGGATGAGGCCGGCTATCTCACCGGCGATATCGAGAGCTTGTCGCTTCTGCTGAATTGTCCGGCCGAGCGCATCGAGACCACGCTCGCGCGACTGCGCTCATTCGACCCGCCCGGTGTCTTCGCCCGCAGTCTCGCCGAATGCCTTGCCCTTCAGCTCAAGGAGCGCGATCGCCTCGACCCGATCATGCAGACTCTTCTCGACAATCTGGACCTTCTTGCGAAGCACGACATGGCGGCGCTGCGGAAACTTTGCGGCGCGAGCGACGAAGATCTCGTGGAGATGGTCAGCGAGATCAGGGCGCTCAATCCGAAGCCGGGGCTCACCTTCGACACGACCGTCGCCCAATCCGTGACCCCCGATGTCCTGATGCGAGCCGACACGAACGGAGGATGGGTTCTCGAATTGAACAGCGAGACCCTGCCCCGCGTGCTTATCAACACACAATATTATACGCGCCTCAACCGCGGCGCGCGCAACAAGGACGAGAAAACCTACATTACGGAGTGCTTTCAATCCGCCAACTGGCTCGTCCGTTCGCTCCACCAGAGGGCCAACACGATCCTCAAGGTCGCCGCGGAGATCGTGCGTCAACAGGACGCCTTCTTCGCGCATGGCGTGCAGTTTCTGAAGCCCCTCGTGCTTCGGGACATCGCCGAGGCGATCAGCATGCACGAGAGCACCGTCAGTCGCGTGACGACGAACAAGTACATCTCCACGCCGCGCGGCGTTTACGAGCTGAAGTACTTCTTCACGTCGTCCATCGCGCGCTCCGGCGGCGGCGAATCGCACTCGGCCGAATCGGTCCGTTTTCGAATCCGCATGCTGATCGACAATGAGAAGGTGGACGATATTCTCTCGGATGACCGCCTCGTCGAAGTGCTGCGGCAGGAGGGCATCGATATCGCGCGCCGGACGGTGGCAAAGTACCGGGAGTCCATGCGCATTTCGTCATCCGTCCAGCGCCGGCGCGAAAAGATGGCGGCGAAACGCGCCCCCGAGTGACGAATGCCGGGATATTGACACGCCCAGGCGGCCTTC